>CBDUOH010000063.1:0-12107 GCA_965368815.1 uncultured Acidimicrobiia bacterium | reverse complement strand
CGCTCAATGCTGGTGCGTCTGGTTTGTTGGGTTCCCGGGTAGCCTGCCCGTCAATGCACCCATCCATCCGTCGACTCATCATCGCGCTCGTTGCCGGCGCCCTTGCCCTGGGTGTCGTTGCTTGCGACAACAGTCCCGATGGCGCATCCACGACCAGTACATCGACAACGCCGGGCGGCACGGCAGGGTCATCATCGACCAGTACCACTTCGACTCCGCTGCTCACCGCCATTCCCGCAGACCAGATCCCCGGGACGCACTCGTCGTCGATCTCGGACGCACTCGACACGGAGCTACGTACCGAGATAGGCGTTCTGATGCTCGCCGCCGAGGAAGCTCGTGCGTTGCCCTTCATCGACATACCGACCGTGACAATCCTCGATGATGCCGAGTTCGAGGCCAGGGTCACGGCAGCCGTCAGGGAGGATCTCGACGAGGTGCAACTTGCCGGGGATGAGTTGTTCTTCACCATGATGGGAATGCTCGAACCCGATGTCGCGCTCGCTGACGTGCTGGTGTCGCTGTACACGGATCAGGTCGTCGGGTTCTACGACCCTGAGACCAAGGAGATGGTGGTTCCTGCAAAGCCTGATGGATTCACACCGCTCCAACAGGTGACGGTCGTCCACGAACTGATCCACGCCCTGACGGACCAGCATTTCGACTTCAACGATGTCAGCGACGAGCGGTTCGACAATGGCAACGGGGATGACCTGTCTGCACTGCTCGCTGTGGTCGAGGGCGACGCCACGTATCAGCAGTTCCTCTTCCTCGAGAGTATGGACCCGGCGGACGCCTTCCAGGTTGCGATTGAATCGCTTGCATACGATCGATCGGGCCTCGATTCGATTCCGGAGTGGCTCGTCCTCGATCTCACGTTCCCGTACGAACAGGGTCTCGTGTTCATCGGTGAGATCGTCAAGGATGGCGGTCTCAAGGGCGTCGACCAGGTCTACCAGGACCTCCCGGTCTCCACGGAGCAGATCCTCGAACCTCGGAAATACCTGCGCCGCGAAGATCCTGAAGCCCTTGCGTCGGTAGCGGTGACGCTTCCCGGCTGGGACGTCCACGACGACGCCTCGTTCGGGGAGTGGGGGGTACGTCTGATCCTGAACGAAACGCTGTCGCCCGGTCTCGTCACACAGGCAGCTTCTGGCTGGGGCAACGACTCATACCGTGTTCTGATCAGCGGGGACGACGTGGCGGTTGCATGGCACTATCTGGCCGAAAGTGTCGAAGACGCCGAAGACCTCGTCAACGCGATGATCGCACACGCCCGGGGCCCGATGGGTGCTACATCGTCACGGGACTCAGGCGGCGGCCTTCTGCTCGAGGGGGGAGGCACCACCGTCTTCATCGATCGGATCGATGACGAGTTCTGGTTCCTCGCGTCGACGAGCAGCGCTGCGGTCGGTGAGTTCAGGACCCAGCTGGGGCTGTGATGCGTATCACGACTGCGCTGCGATTCGTGGCCCCGATCGTGGTCGCCTTGGCAGTCGCCGGGTGTTCCGGCGGGGGAGTCGACGACACGTCGACCACGTCACCATCGTCATCGACGACGACTCCGATATCAGGCGATTCGAGCCCGGGAACAGAGGCGTTCTGGGATGCATTCATGGCGACGGCTCCTCCCGGGGACATCGACCAACGTGAGGTGATCGAAACCGCCGACAGGCTGTGTATCGGGCTCGAACTGCTCCAAGCAGCCGGAACCGCACCGGGTCATGCCGCTGAGGCAATTGCGCGCGTGCTGGTCGCCGGCCTCTCAGACACGGATGAAGCACGATTCGGAACGATTCTCTCAATCGCCCCCTCGACCATGTGCAATGAGGTCGACCGCTACGCCGAAAGCGTTGCCTATTGGTTGGGCCTCTAGGCCAGGTGTATTGACCTGCGGGTGCGCACGGGTTAGACCGTGATCAGCCGGACTCCGATCCGCCACGGGGGCGCGCACAGGCGTTCGCTTCGTGTCGGGGTATCTGGGCGTTGTCGGGGTGGTACCCGGGCAACAGGAATCGACAGCAGCCGGGGCTGCCTAGCCGCGACCGGCGTTTGGCTTGCGACCGTGGTTCGCCTTCGAGCGACGGGCGCGCAATTTACGTCGTTTTGCCTTTGCCATAGTGAGGGGAGCGTACCAGCGCCGATGTCGTACCAGCGGAGAACCCTCGTCTGGTGGGGAACTTCGTTGCGTGTTGCGATCCTGCGAACGCGGCGGGAGCGTCGGATCGGCATGCGTGACCCGGGGCTGTCGGCTTGTGTTGTTGCGGCGAGGGTTGTCCATACATTCGGGATCGGCGATGCAATCGGTCTCGCGTGGGTTTCCGACGGTGGCATCGTCGTTCGGTCCCGTACCGTCCCGCCGAATCGGATCGTGGCCGGACCACCGGGAACCATGGCCATCGAGTGCCGCACACCGGCCGAGGTGCCACCAATCGGCGCCAAGCTGGGAGTCCTACCATGACCTTCTATGCCAGGCACACTCATCCTCTGCGCAACACCCATCGGGAACCTCGGCGATACTTCAGCCCGACTTGCCGAGACTCTCGCTGCTGCCGATGTCGTGTTCGTCGAGGACACCCGTCGAACGGCTCAACTCCTGCGCCATCTCGGTATCGCGGTGCCGATGAAGAGCTACTTTGCGGGCAACGAACGAGCACGAAACGATGAACTTGCCTTGCTGCTCGTGGAAGGATCGACGGTTGCGCTTGTCAGCGATGCGGGCATGCCGGTCGTCTCGGACCCCGGTACCTCGGCTGTCCAGGTCGCCATCGAAGTAGGAGCAGCGGTAACGGCGATTCCGGGTCCGAGCGCTCCGGTCACAGCGTTGGCCGTTTCGGGTTTTGATGGGGATCGGTTCGTGTTCGAGGGCTTTCTTCCCCGCAAGGGCAGGGAACGGACCCAACGGCTGGATTCGATCGCTGTCGATCGCCGAACAACGGTGCTGTTCGCGGCCACCCGTCGTGTTGCCGACGATCTGGCGGATCTAGCGGCGGCTCTCGGCAACGATCGCCGATTGGTCGTGACCCGCGAACTGACCAAGATCCATGAACAAATCTGGCGCGGTTCCCTCGGCGAGGCCATCGACCACTTCCACGAGTCGGGTGCCAAGGGGGAGTTCACCCTCGTCATCGAGGGAGCGACTGCGCCTGTGCCGGACATGGATGCAGCGTCACGTTCGGCCCGCGAGATGATCGCCGGTGGGACATCGATGTCGCAGGCAGTCAAGGCCAGCGCACAGGAACATGGCGTGAGCAGGCGTGAACTCTACGACCGGGTTCTTGGCACCGTGGTGACCGATGAAGAATCGGGCGGTGTGGTACCCACCTGACGCCTGAGCGACAGTTTCGACTTCCGTCAGGCCTCGCCGAGTGTCTGACGGCAGTCAGCGCACACGCCTCGGCCCCGGTAGTTCACAAGGTCGTCGGTTCCCTCGCAGAATGTGCACGTTGCTTCGAGCTTGCGGAGAACGATGCCACCGTTCTCCACCGTGATGGCGAGTTCATCACCCTCATGGATGTTGAACAGACGTCGCGTTTCTGCCGGGACGACGATGCGACCGAGATCATCGATCTTTCTGACGATAAGGGTGTCCAAGGTAGATGCTCCGTTCGTCAACGGTCGGGGTCCTCCCGACGCGGTTAATGCTACCGAGCCAGAATCATGCTGGAGCAAACTCGTCGGACCCGATGGGTTGGCTGTCAGAGTCTGCCCGAACCTGCATCGAGCGGAGTGTGCCCTACCATCGCCGCTATGACCGACACCGCCAGGAAAGTACTCGTCGCCGTTGCATGGCCGTACGCGCAGGGATCGCTGCATCTCGGGCACATCGCAGGTGCGTATCTGCCGCCCGACATCTTCGCTCGCTACCGACGTGCGAAAGGTGACGACGTCCTGATGGTGTCGGGTTCCGACGTCCACGGGACCCCGATAACCGTGAAAGCCGACGAGATGGGTGTCTCGCCAGCAGATATCGTCGGCAAGTATCACCCTGAGTTCCTCACCTATTGGGAGGACCTCGACATCCAGTTCGACCTGTTCACAACGACCGGAACGCCGACACACCGACGGGTGGTGCAGGAGTTCTTCCTCACGTTGCTTGACAACGGGTACCTCTACACGGACACGGCCGAGCAGTTCTACGACGAAGAGGAGCAGCGGTTCCTGCCCGATCGGTATGTCGAAGGGACCTGTCCGAACTGCGGCTACGAGGGGGCCCGCGGTGATCAGTGCGACAATTGCGGAAAGACGCTCGACCCGCTCGATCTGATCGAGCCGAGGAGCAAGTTCTCGGGTTCGACGCCGGTTCTCCGGGAGACCGAGCACTACTACTGGAAGCTGAGCGAGTTCAACGAACCGCTGCTTGCGTGGCTGAGGTCGCGCGAAGGTTGGAGACCCCACGTCCTCAACTTCGCAATCGGCATGGTGAACGAGGGTCTTCACGATCGCGCATTCACCCGGGATCTCGAGTGGGGTGTGCCGCTGCCGGTCGACGACATCGGTCCCGGCAAGTCGATCTACGTATGGTGGGAGGCCGTCATGGGGTACCTGTCCGCTCCACAGGAATGGGCAGAGATCCAGGGTACGCCCGATGCGTGGAAGGATTGGTGGCAGAATCCGGACGCCGAGTCGTACTACTTCGTGGGCAAGGACAACATCCCGTTCCATGCCATCTACTGGCCGGCGCTCATCATGGGGCACGGTGGTCTCAATCTGCCGACCGATGTCCCCGCGAACCAATACGTCACGTTCGGTGGCCGCAAGGCATCGAAGTCCTTGGGAATAGGCCGACCGCTCGGGTGGTACCTCGACCGGTTCGAGACGGACGGCCTGCGATACGCAATCGCCCAGAGCCTGCCCGAATCAAACGACACCGAACTGCCAGACGACGAAATCGTGCGGCGAATCAACGAGGAACTGGTCGCCACGTGGGGCAACCTCGTGAACCGGGTCGTGAGCATGACCAACCGGTATTTCGACGGCGTTGTGCCACCCGTCGGGGACCTCACGTCAGCGGACGAGGTAGCGCTGCAGGCAACCAAAGCAACGCTCGATGAAGTCGGAGCTCTTCTCGACGCGGTCAAGCTGCGTTCAGGAATCGCCCGCGCGATGCAAGGGGCGCAAGAGGCCAACGCCTACGTCAGCGATGTTGCACCGTGGACGTCGGCCAAGACAGACATGGCCAGGACAGGGACCTCGTTGTGGGTTGCACTGCAGATGATTGCCACCACAGCAATCGCTTTGGCGCCGTACCTGCCCAACTCGTCCCGCAAGGTTCTCGAGGCCCTCGGTGTCGTGCGCACAGGCGATGCGATCGTCTGGGGCTCGCCCCGGGTCGACGCGGGTACCCCACTCGCCGAGCTACCTCCCTTGTTCTCGAAGGTTGAACTCGACCCTGAGGAGTAGACGGTGGCCGAAACCCGGTGGGTCGACACACATGGTCATCTCTTCCTCCTCGACGACCCTGCGGTCCGTGTCATCGAGCGAGCGGCAGCGGCGGGGGTCGGGTGGCTCGTGTGCCCAGGGGTGGACCGGCCGACGTCGGTGGCCAGTGAAGCGTTGTCGAAGGAGTTCCCCGACACCGTCCTGTGGTCAGCCGGGCTGCATCCCCACGAGGCATCGTTGTGGACTGAACAGCACGACGCAATCGTGGAACTCGCACAACGCGCCGATGCGGTGGGGGAATGTGGACTGGACTACTACCGGAACCTTGCCCCGGTACATGACCAGCGCATCGCGTTCAAGGAACAGCTGTCGCTGGCCGCGTCGCTCGACAAACCGGTCATCATCCACTGCCGTGATGCGTTCGCCGACGTCCACGCCATGCTTGAGGAGGCACAGATCGGCGAGAAAGCGGTGCTGCACTGCTGGACCGGTGGCCCTCGCTGGACGAAGCGATTTGCGGACCTCGGGGCAACGTTCTCCTTCGCAGGCCCGATCACCTATCCGACGGCCGACACCCTCCGCCTGGGCGCCGCAGAAGCTCCCCCCGACAGGGTCATGGTTGAAACTGACAGCCCATACCTCACTCCGGAGCCGAGACGAGGCACCGACAACGAGCCGGCGAATGTGTCCCTGACCGGCGAGGCGCTTGCACGAATCTGGGGCATCGCGGTCGAAGATGTGGCCGAACTCACCACGTCACACGCAACGAGGATCTTCCGACATGTCTGACTTCGGTCTCCAGGCCCGATCGGAGATACGTCGGCTCCTCACCGACCACGACCATCGACCCAGAAAGGGACTTGGGCAGAACTTCCTTGCTGATCCGAACATCGTCGATCGCATCGTGCACGCGGCCGGTGTCGGGGCCACGACCAATGTCGTGGAGATCGGCGCCGGCACCGGCGCGCTCACCACGGCCCTGGCACGCGCAGCGGGACGTGTGGTGAGCTACGAGGTGGATCACAGCCTCGAGACAATCCTTGCCGAGACGTTGGCTCCCTACGACAACATCGAGCTCCGGTTCGCCGATGTGACGCGACTCGACCTTGACGTGGCACTCGGTCCGGGTTCGTGGACGATGGTCGCGAACCTCCCGTACAACGTCGGCACCGGCATCGTGCTTGATACCTTGCAGCAATCGGAACGAGTCGCGAGGCTGGTGGTCATGGTGCAGAAGGAGGTGGCGGACCGCTTGATAGCGGGACCGGGGAACAAGATCTATGGGATTCCGTCTGTCGTGGTCAGCCTTCACGGTTCTGCCCACATCGCGTTCACCGTACCGCCTCACGTCTTCGAGCCTGCGCCGAAGGTCGATTCGGCCGTTGTCGTCATCGACCGGAAGCCTGCTGATCCGTATGCGGGCAGGGCCATCGAAGTCGCCACGAGCGCGTTCGGCCAGCGGCGAAAGATGTTGCGTCGCTCCCTGGCAGCCGAGATCGCAGGTGAGGCAATCCTTGTTGCAGCAGGCGTTGATCCGACAGCCCGGCCCGAGGACCTTTCACCGGATGCGTTCGTCGCAATCGCACGCGCCGAGGCGTCGGCATGATCCACGGACCTGTCACCGCGCGAGCACACGCCAAAGTCAACCTCGCGCTTGCCGTGTTCCACCGTGCCGCGGACGGGTACCACCCCCTGCGAGGGATCTTCCAATCAGTGGCACTGTCAGACGTGGTCACGGTGACGCCGGCCAGCGCCGATGCGGTGACCGTGTCGAACGACGAGTCGCCCTCAGACCGTTCCAATGTCGCTTGGCGTGCCCTTGAAGCAGTCCGCAGAGCGGCCCGGCATCCGTTGACGGCGGAGTTGCACATCGACAAGCGCATACCCGCTGGCGCGGGACTCGGGGGCGGCAGCGCCGATGCCGGTGCGGTCATCGGGCTCTTTGCCGACGCGTATGGACTCGATGACGAGCTTGCCCTCGAGGTCGCGGCATCCATCGGATCGGATGTCCCGTTCGCCGTCACCGGTGGAACCGCATTGGTCGCTGGCCGGGGGGATGTGCTCACTCCGATAGAGCCTCTGTCAGGTTTCGCCCTTGCCCTCGTGGTTCCTCCCTTCTCGCTCAGCACACCCGCCGTGTTCGACGAGTGGGACCGCCTTGGGGGCCCGACCGGTGAGTCGGTGCCTGATCACCAGCTCCCTCCCGAACTTCGTGGTCGCGAGCCGATACGCAACGACTTGTTCATCGCCGCGATGTCGCTCGACCCGAGGATCGCAGAATGGCGGGACGAACTCACCGGTTTGTGGGGGTCCCCGGTCTGCATGACCGGTTCAGGTTCGGCGCTCTTCGGGTTCTTTCCATCCATGGAGGAGGCGGGTGCCGCTGCAGCCGCGGTCAACATCCCCACGAGGGCCTCGGTCGGTGTCAACCTCGTCGATCGTGGCTGGGAACGCACCGATGCGTGACGCCGCCGAAACGTGGCTTCGACCGACAGGGCGAACGGTCTCCTACACTTCCGGCTCGCATCCCGCATTGGGGGGTGGTGTAATTGGCAGCACAGGTGGTTTTGGTCCATCTAGAACGGGTTCGAGTCCTGTCCCCCCAGCCACCCGCCCGCAAGCACGAGACGACCTACCAGAAAGCGCACGGATTCTGAACCGATGAGCACAAGCGTCGTGATCCTCGCAGCAGGGAAGGGAACCCGGATGAAGACCGGGAAGGCGAAGGTTCTGCATCGGGCAGCCGGCCGCACACTTCTGGAATGGGCACTCCACGAATCCGAAGCCCTCGCGCCGCAGCACACGGTTGTTGTGGTCGGCCACGACGCATCGACCGTCGCCCACTCCGTACCTTCAGGTGTTACGACCGTTGTCCAGGAGCCACAGCTCGGCACGGCGGATGCGGTCCGGGTCGGACTTTCGGGACTCCCCGCCGATCCTACGTCGGTGTTGGTGCTGCCGGGTGACATGCCCCTCGTCACGCAGGAATCACTGCAGGGGCTTGCGCGCGTGCACGCCGAGACCGGTGCGGCTGCCACGGTGATGACGGTGCGCCTCGACGACCCGTCGGGCTATGGCCGGATCATCCGAAGCGATGGTTCGGTCACCGCAATCGTTGAACACAAGGACGCAACGCCCGACGAGCTCGCCGTTGATGAGGTGAACACGTCGGTCTATCTGTTCGACGGGGCCCTCCTTGCCGATGCGTTGAGCCGTGTGACAACCGACAATGCTCAAGGCGAGTACTACCTGCCCGACGTGATCGCGATACTCGTCGCAGACGGTCGCACCGTCTCAGCGTTGACTGTCGACGCTGAGGAGGGCATCGGTGTCAACACGCACGGTCAGCTCGCGCACGTCGCTGCAGTCCTACACCGTCGAATCAATGACACACTCCTCGACGCAGGCGTGTCGATGCTCGACCCGACCCGGGTGTACATCGATGCCGATGTGAAGGTTGCGCCGGGCGCTGTGCTCATGCCCGACACCTATCTGCGTGGTGCCACATCAATTGCATCAGATACGGTCATCGGGCCCAGTGTGGAGATCGACGACTCCTCGATAGGAAGCGGTACGACGGTCAAGTTCGCCGTGATCGATCACGCTGAGGTGGGGACCGATGTGACGATCGGGCCGTTCACCTATCTGCGCCCTGGCACGAGCTTGAAGGACGGCACGAAGGCTGGTGCCTACGTCGAGATCAAGGGATCCACCATCGGCAGGGGGTCCAAGGTTCCACACCTGTCGTACATCGGCGATGCCGAGGTTGGGGAGGACACGAACATCGGGGCTGCGACTGTCACGGTGAACTTCGATGGGGAGTCCAAACACCGCACGAAGATCGGCAGTCGGACGAAGATCGGATCCGACACGATGCTCGTCGCACCGGTCACAGTCGGCGATGATGCGTACACCGGCGCGGGGTCGGTGATCACGCATGACGTGCCCGACGGCGCCCTCGGAATCGAACGAAGTGACCAAAGGACTGTGGAGGGCTACGCTGAGAAGCGCCGGAAACGTGCCGAGGAGAAGACGGAATGATGCAACGGCCGGGACTGAAGCGGATGCTGGTGTTCTCCGGTTCGGCAAACGTCGAACTTGCCGAGGAAGTCGCCAAGCTCCTCGACGTCGAACTGGGCGGCGTGGAACGTTCACGGTTTGCCGACGGCGAGATCTACATCAGGTTCACCGAGTCGGTTCGTGGGGCGGACTGCTTCGTCATCCAGAGCCACTCCTCGCCGATCAACGAACACATCATGGAGCAGTTGATCATGATCGACGCTCTCAAACGTGCCTCGGCGAAACGGATCACCGCCGTCGTCCCGTTCTATGGCTACGCAAGGCAGGACAAGAAGGGACGACCGCGCGAGCCAATCACGGCACGTCTGATGGGCGATTTGTTCATTGCAGCAGGTGTGGACCGGATCGCTGCTGTGGACCTCCACACGGGCCAGGTTCAAGGGTTCATCGACAAGCCGTTCGATTCACTGACCGCACTGCCACTGTTCACCGACTATCTCAAGAACAAGATCGACGGTCCGATCACCGTCGTGTCGCCGGACTCGGGAGGAGTGAAGCGGGCAACGAGGTTTGCTCATCATCTCAACGCCGAGGTCGCGTTCATCTACAAACGGCGCCGAACGGACAAACGGAACCACGTAACAGCTTCCCACGTCGTGGGTGAGGTGGACGGAAGGCACTGCATCGTCGTCGACGACATCATCGATACCGCCGGAACCGTCGTGGCAGGCGCGGAACTCCTGCTCCAGCGAGGGGCTGCATCGGTCAAGGTGCTGGCCACGCACGGCGTCCTGTCGGGTCCCGCCATCGAGCGTCTTCGTACGGCACCGTTCTCGGAGATCGTGATCACGAACACGCTGCCGGTTTCGAAGGACGCGCTTTCGCTGCCCAACCTGACGGTGCTCTCGATTGCCCCGATCGTCGCTGGAACCATCGAGGCAATCTTCAACGACAATTCCGTCAGCGAGATCTTCAAGGGTGAGAACACCTGATCGCCTCCCGGGTCGCACCATGACGGTGGAACCGGACCGAATCGCCTCGATCGTATCCGAGGGGTTCGACGCGTATGAGAAGCGTCGGCGCTCCATCACGGCGCGAGCTCATGCGAGGTTCGAGTCCAAGGACTGGTTGAACCTACGGAAGGACGCCCTCGAGCGTATCGACACATACGGTGACAGCCTCGATGCCACGATTCGCGCGCTTGAAATGCTTGGATTCTCCGTTGACATGCATCGTCCCGAGTGGGCCGAGGCGAAGGCAGTGTTCCGATCGTCCTACCGGCGAAACCCGTTCGCTGTCATCGCCGAGACGTACTTCAACTCGCTCGCTCGCAAGATGTTCACCACCGAGGGCATCGATCCCCAACTTGAGTTCCTCGACGATCCTGACATCGATCCGTCCGACTGGCCGACCGTGACGACGACCTACTCGACCTCGCGAGGGGCGGCATCGTGGCTTGGTGCCATCGCCCGCGACTGTCGGTTTCACCTGTCCTGGATGGACCTGTCGGCCGACATCAGGCAAGTGGAGGGCCGCCTGCCTTTCGACCCGGACTCGGTGGAGGTCGTCACGCGGCGTTTCTATCGGGGCAAGGCTGCATACGTCGTTGGTGCGCTCACCAGCAGCGATCGGCGCGTGCCGTTCGCTCTTGCCATCCGTCATGGTCGTGCCGGCCTCCGGGTAGCTGCCTTCCTCGTCGGTGAGGAGGATGTATCGATTCTTTTCTCCTACACGCGAGCGGCGTTCCACGTCGCATCACGTGCACCGAGCGCACTTGTGGAGTTCCTCTCCGGTCTGCTTCCGCATCGCCCCGACGCCGAGCTGTGGGCAGCCATCGGATTCCGGAAACAGGCAAAGACGGAGCGGTTCAGGGATCTGATCCGCTACCTCGGCCGGTCCGAGGACCTGTTCGTCACCGCGCCGGGGGTCGCAGGGCTGGTGATGGTCGTTTTCACCGTGCCCGGATATGACATCGTGTTCAAGGTGGTTCGCGATCGATTCCCGGCCCAGAAGACTGTGACACCCAAGCAGGTGGCGGAGCGGTATCAGTACGTCGCCAGACACGATCGAGCGGGTCGATTGGTCGAGGCGCAGCGGTTCGAGCAGCTCCGGTTGCCCGTCGACCGGTTTGATCCTGATCTGCTCGACGAGCTACTCGCACAAGCGGCGCGGACCGTCACCATCGATGACGGCGAGGTTCGGTTCGCAACGGTGTATCTGGAACGCAGGGTGACACCGCTCGACATCCATGTCCGGATGAGCGACCCTTCAGAGGCCGAACGAGCCATCGTCGACTACGGCACAGCGATCAAGAACCTCGCGGCGTCGAACATCTTCCCGGGCGACATGCTGCTCAAGAACTTCGGTGTGACGTCACGTGGCCGAGTGGTGTTCTACGACTACGACGAACTCACCGAGTTGACGAACTGCAGATTCAGAAGGTTTCCCGAGTCGAGCGATCCGCTCGACGAGATGGCGGACACACCGTCGTACGGAATCGGCCCCAACGACATCTTTCCGGAGGAGTTGCCTCGGTTTCTTGGGCTGGGTCCCGACCTCAGGGCCGCGTTCGACCGCGAGCATGCCGATCTCTTCGAACCCGGTTTCTGGCAGGGCGTCCAACGTCGGATTCGGGCCGGCGAGACGATCGAAATCCTGCCATATCGACGGTCGAGAAGTCTCCAGTAGATCGGAAGGTACGGAAG
>CBDUOH010000062.1:0-12305 GCA_965368815.1 uncultured Acidimicrobiia bacterium | reverse complement strand
GTTTCCACACGGTTTGCACTACGTCCGTAGTGCATATAGCCTTGCCTAAAGAAATCATTAGGCAAAGGGAAACAGGTACTGGTAACCATGCAACGCTTGGCTCTGCTCTTGGTCGTCTTCGCCCTCGTGGGTGCGAGTTGCTCATCGGACTCCGACGAAGGCTCAATCACGCTGTATTCGGGGAGAAGCGAGGATCTTGTCCAACCGGTGATCGATGCGTTCATCAAAGACACCGGCATCAACGTGACGGTGAAGTATGCGGGTTCCGCGGATCTGGCGGCGACAATTCTGGAGGAAGGGTCCGCATCCCCGGCCGACGTGTTCTTCGCTCAGGACCCAGCGTCGCTCGGAAGCGTCGCACTCGCAGGTTTGTTCGACCGACTCCCGGACGCAACGCTCAGCAAGGTTCCGGCGCACTTCTCGGACAGGGATGGCGGCTGGATCGGCACCTCCGCCCGTGCCCGTGTGGTCGTGTACAACCCCGACCTCGTAGCCGAGTCCGACCTCCCCACGGATGAAGACGGGTTCCTCGACCCATCGTGGGCGGGCAGAGTGGGCATCGCACCGACGAATGGCTCCTTCCTGTCCTTCGTTGCCGCGAAGATCCTGATCGACGGTGAGGCAGCGACCCTCGCGTGGCTTGAGGGCATGGCTGCCAACGATGCACCGAGATATCCGAAGAACTCCCCCATCGTCGCCGCCGTCAACGCCGGCGAGATCGACGCTGGCCTCGTGAACCACTACTACCTCCTCCAGGCCCTGGCGGAGAACCCGGGTGAGCCGGGGGTCAACTTCTTCTTCCCCGAACCGACCGCAGGATCACTCGTCATGACGGCGGGCGCAGGGATCCTGAGCAGTTCATCGAACAAGGACGAAGCGATTGCGTTCATCAACTGGCTCCTGACCGAGGAATCACAGTTGTTCTTCACCGAGGACACCTTCGAATACCCCCTCGTTGTCGGGATCCCGGCGAACCCGCAGCTTCCGCCGATCGAATCCATCACCACACCTGACCTCAACCTGTCCGACCTGGCAACGGTGCTCGACACCGCGACCGATCTCGTAGCCAGAGCCGGCCTGCTGTGACCTCCGGTCGCTCCGTCATCGACGTAGAGCCTGCACCCCACCAACGGGGTGCAGGCTCTCGTCAGTCAGGGCGGGTGCGACGTAGACCTCCGTGGTGGCTCTGGGTAGGTGCGCTGGCGATCGTGCTTCCGCTTGCGGTAGCCATCATCTCGCTCCTTCTCCGGGTCTTCGACGCGACGCCGGCGGCCTGGGACACGCTGTTTGCGACCCGCACGGTCAGCCTCGTTTGGCGTTCGTTCGCACTCACGGCCGCCGTGACGGCCACAGGGTCCGCGATCGGTGTCGGTGGTGCGTGGCTGCTCGCACGGACGGACCTGCGGTTCAAGCGGGTCTGGAGCATCGCCTTCGCACTCCCCCTCGTCATCCCGTCGTACGTCATCGCGATGGTGCTCATCTCGGCATCGGGCGCGAACGGCATCGTCTCTGACCTCACCGGGATCCGCGTCCCATATCTGAGTGGATCCGTCGGTGCGTGGATCGCCCTGACGCTATCGACCTATCCATACGTGTTCCTCATCACGTCCGCCGCAATCACCCGCATCGACCCCTCACTCGAGGACGCGGCTCGGGGCCTCGGCGCATCGCCGATCCGTGTGTTCCGCACCGTGACGCTTCCCCAACTCAGGCCTGCGATCGGAGGCGGAGCTCTTCTCGCGGCGTTGTACACACTGTCCGACTTCGGTGCCGTGTCCCTCATGCGATTCGATGCGTTCACCAGGGTCATCTATGCACAGTATTCCGGGCGCCTCGACCGTTCACCGGCCATCGTTCTTTCCATCGTCCTGATCATCTTCGCCGGCGTGTTCATCTACGCCGAGCGGCGAACGCGCGGTCACGGGAGCATCTTCACGAGCGCCCCGAACCGTCGGCCGACTCTGTACCACCTGCGCCCGAGGGCGCGGGCGGCAGCCGTTGCCACACTCGGGTTCTTTGCAGTGGTCGGCTCGATCATCCCGATCGTGGTGTTGGTCGGGTGGATCGTGCGAGGGATGGCGAACGACGTATCGATCGTGGTCCCGTGGAACGCCGTTGCGGGATCGCTGACGGGAGCTGTTCTCGCCGCAGCCATCGCCGTGGTGTTCACCATTCCGATCGTCGTGCTCACGGTCCGACACAGCTCTCGACTGACGGCGGCACTCGAGCACGGCATCTTCGTCATGTTCTCGCTCCCCCACATCACGATCGCGATTGCGGTCGTGGCCTTCACCGTCGTTTGGCTGCGCCCCATCTACCAATCGCTCGCGGTGCTCGTCGTGGTGTACGCGGCGATGTTCATCGCGCAATCGACGAGCGCAGCGAAAGCATCGTTGATGCAAGTGGATCCGGCCATCGAGGACGCATCGAGATCGCTCGGCCGTGGCCCGTTCGTGACGCTCATGCGCGTGACCGTGCCACTCATCAGGAAGGGTCTCCTCGCCGGTGGCGCCCTCGTGTTCGTGACGACGCTCAAGGAGCTCCCTGTGACGCTGCTCCTGAGTCCCCCTGGATTCTCGACGCTCGCCGTGCGGACCTGGGCAGCTGCCGATGAGCTGCTCTACACCAGATCAGCCACTGCCGGGCTTATCCTGATCGCCATGTCGGTCATACCCGTGTACGTCCTTTCGATCCGGCCACGAGAGCTTGATGATCGATGACCGAGAACCTGATCTCGGTCAAGGACGTAGCCGTCTCGTTCGGAACCACACCTGCGTTGGACGGCTTCTCGCTCGATGTCCCGTTCGGTTCCCTCCTGACGCTCGTGGGACCGAGCGGCTGTGGCAAGACGACCGCACTCAGGGTGATCGCAGGGTTCCAGGACGTCGACCGGGGCTCGGTGACGATCCGCGGTACCGAGATACTCGGCCCCGACATCAACGTTCCGCCCGAGAAACGTCGCGTCGGGATGGTGTTCCAGGAGTACGCACTCTTCCCGCACATCTCGGTCGCAGAGAACGTCGGATACGGTGTGCGGGGATCGAATCGGGTCGAACGGGTGGCCGAGGTCCTCGAACTCGTGGGTCTCACGGGCTACGAGCGTCGGTTCCCGAATGAGCTGAGCGGAGGCGAGCAACAGCGCGTTGCGCTCGCCAGGGCGCTTGCCCCTGAGCCCGATGTCGTGCTGCTCGACGAGCCGTTCTCGAACCTCGATGCCCCCCAACGCGAGCGGATGCGGCGAGAACTCAAGAAGATCATCAGGGCGGCCAAGGTCACTGCGGTACTTGTCACACACGATCAGGCGGAGGCACTCGCGATTGCAGACATCGTGGCCGTGATGCGACAGGGGAAAATTGTGCAGATGGGTGCGCCTGACGAGGTCTATCGATCCCCGGTCGACCCGTGGGTCGCGGGATTCCTCGGCGATGCGGTGATGCTTGAGGGAACCGTCACCGGCGGCGTGGTGTCCACGTCGATCGGGGACGTCGACTTCGAGGCACCGGATGGGTCTGCCGTCGATGTCATGATCCGTCCGGAATGGATTCGACCATCCCCTGACCCAGCCGGGAGCGGCACGGTGATCGACACCGAGTTCTACGGTCACGATCAGCGCGTGGCGATCAGTATGGACGGCGGTGACACGGTGGAGGCACTGGTCCCCTCGCTCCAGGCCATCCGCATCGGCGACACGGTGACCCTTGAGATCCTCGACGCCGTGGTCTACCCCTCGGCGCCAGCTGCCAGGATCTAGGTCCTATTCGGCCCGCTCGTTGTGGCCGGGCGCGTTGGGGGGCTCCCAACCGAGCGGCACGCCCATATCCGGTGCCATCGAGTCGGGAAGGAGCGCAAGCGGCAGTTCATCGCTTCGCCGAGACGCAAGACCACCGGCAATCCAGGCGCCGACTCCCCACACGAGTGCCACAAGGTAGATGAAACCCCCGACCACGGGTATCAGCCAGATTCCGAGTCGCCACACCACAGCACCCACGACGAAGGCACCGAGAAGACCACCGCGCCGGACCATGATCCGATTCCCGAGTGCGGTGACGACCGGAACCGGACCGAGCACCACAGCGGCGATCATCAACATCACCACGAACACGGCGATCGGAAGCCCAACGAGCGTGGCCGCCAGAAAGACCACGACCACGGGCGCTGCGAGCACAGCAGCGATGCCGTACAGGATCGTCTGAACCGGATTGGTGATCACCGCACCGGTTGCCCGGCTCCCTGTTCCCCGGACCGCCATGAGGGCCACGATGCCTGCGGTCACGAAGGCGAGGAAGCTCACCACATTGGCAAGCGAAAGGATCAGTCCGTACACGAAATTGCTCTGGGCAGGCAGGCGGGTGATCGTGCCGACGATCGCAGCAGACTCGTCGATCGAGGCGGTGGCAGGCGATCGATACAGGACATCGCCATCGATCGACGCCGATGGACCAACCTCGAACTTCTGCGTCGCAACATCGATATCGCCGCTGACATCGCCGGTGACGACCGTCCGGATCGTTCGCCCCCGAACATCACGACCGACACTTCCTTCGATACGCGCCACACCACCGAAGGCCATCACGTCGCGTGCGACCGACCCACTCTCCTCGACCACGACCGAGGCGCCCGAGACGAACACGTCCCCGACGACTTCGCCAAGGACGCTGACGTTCACCGCAACACCACGCAGCGACCCACCGACTCGTCCCGTTTGGGCGATCGTCACGGTGCCGGAGGAGAAGACCTGCACGTTCCCCGTGACCTCGCCCGTGATGAGGAGATCGCCCGTGAAGATGGTGAGGTCGCCATCGAGGACGCCATCCACGACACCGCGCATCGACGTGACGTACTGATCCTCGGTGACCGGGTCCTCCTGGGTCACCACGTAGATGTTCGTCGTGACAAGGGCACCGAGCAGCGGGATTACTGCGGCGACGACCGCGACGGCACCGAACGCGAGGAAGCGATACGGCTGCCTCGAAAACCGTTCAGAGCGGGAGTGCGTCTTTGACAACATCAAGCAACGGCCACGGTACAACACCGAAGGCGATCGTCGCGGTTGCGGCGATGATGAGCGCAAAGCGGGACGTGAGCGAGACCTCCAGTGGTGCGAGATCGTCGGCGTCGTCGGCTCGGAACATCGTCGCCACGACCCGGAGGTAGAAAGCCAACCCGATGACGGTCGTGAGAGCCCCCACGATCACCAGCCACAGGTACCCGGCATCAGCCACGGCTACAAACGCGAGCAGCTTGCCGACGAACCCGGCGAAGAAGGGCATACCGGACATACCAAGCATGATGATCGTCATCAGCCATGCAGTCTCGGGGCTGCGACGTGCAAGACCCTTCAACGATTCGATCGGTGCTGCGGCGGCACCGGGACCCCCGACGATCGACACGACGGCGAACCCACCAACGATCATGAACGCGTAGGTCGACACGTAGAACCACATCGCTGGGAATCCGAGTGGTCCAGCGACGAGCGTTGTCAGTAGGTATCCGGCGTGGGCCACCCCTGAGTACGCAAGCAGTCGCTTGAGGTCGTCCTGGACGAGGGCCATGATCGTTCCGACAACCATCGACAGTGCCGCGATCACAGCCACGATCGGCGCCCAGGTGTCGATCTGGGAAACCATGCCACCGATGAAGACTCGGCCGAGCGCGGCAAACCCTGCGACCTTCACACCAGCGGCCAGCAGACCCACGGCGCCACTCGGTGCACCCTGGTAGACGTCGGGTGCCCATTGGTGGAACGGAGCGGCTGAGATCTTGAACATCAGCCCAATGAGCATCAGGCCGAGCCCGGCGAGGAGCATCCCGGGTTGCGTCACGATGTCGAGGGACAGGAAGTCGCGGATCGAGTTCGACCCGTACAGGTTGAGCGATCCCGTGGCGGCGAACGTCAGCGCCACGCCGTAGAGGAACATGGCAGAAGCGAGCGACCCGAGCAGGAAGTACTTGAGGGCCGCTTCGTCGGACCCCTTCACCTTGCGAGTGAATCCGGCGAGCACGTAGAACGCTATCGAGGCCGTTTCAAGGCCGATGAAGATCACCACGAGGTTGGGGGTCGCCGTCATCATGTGGAGCCCGGCGAGTCCGAGCAGCATGAGGCTCGTGAACTCGACGGCCCGTTTCCCGAGCCTTTGCTGGAGATCCCACGATGCGAGGAACGCCACGAACCCGACGAGCCCCAGGGTCATCGCCGCGAATGCCGAGAACGCGTCGAGCACAACCATGGGATTGCGAACGATGACCACGAGGTCGGACGAGAAGAACATGCCTCCGCCGTCGTTGCTCACCGCAGTCCATTGCCACAGCCCAGCCACGGCCGAGAGGAGGAAGAACACGCCTGCGACCGGACCCCAGACGCTCCGGTTCCGCTCTGCGACGACGGCGACGAGTATGACGACGAGCGCACCGACGAGCAGCGTGACCTCGAATGAGACAGCGAGGAACGATCCGTTGGCCATCAGCCACCACCTCCGTGGTCATCGCCACCATGGGAGGTGTCTGTCTCGTCGATCGGTACGACCGGCGGGATGTCCCCCGCACGGCCGAACTCGGGCGCCACGTGCCCTGTGACAGCCTCGATCCGGTCGAGAATGATCTCCACACTGGGCTGCACGCGGTCCATGACCGGCTTGGGGTACACACCCAGTCCGATGATGAGGACGATCAGAGGAATCATGATCGCAAGCTCTCTGAAGCCGAGATCCCCCAGCGCCTCGATCTTGGGATTGACCGGCCCGGTGAACATGCGCTCATACGCCCACAACAGGTACACGGCGGCGAGAATCACCCCGACTCCTGCAATGACTGCCAACGCGGGCAGCGTCAGGTACGAACCGATCAGGATCGTGAACTCGCCCACGAACCCCGACAGCCCGGGCAGACCGGCAGAGGCAAACGCGGAGAACAGGAATATCCCCGCGTAGACCGGCATCACCTTGGCAAGGCCGCCGTAATCGGCAATGGCCCTGGTGTGGGTTCTGTCATAGATCATGCCGATGAGCAGGAACAGGGCCCCGGTTGTCAGACCATGGCTGATCATCTGGAACACCGAACCCTGCAGCGCCTGGCTGGTCAAGGCGAAGGTACCGAGCACGATGAAGCCCATGTGGCTCACCGACGAGTACGCGATCAACCGCTTGATGTCTGGTTGCACGATGGCCACAGCAGCGCCGTACACGATGCCGACAACACCGAGCACTCCGAGGATCGGGGCGAGATCCACCGATGCATCGGGGAAGAGTGTGAGGTTGAAACGGATCAGGCCATAGGTGCCCATCTTCAGGAGGACACCGGCAAGGATCACCGAGCCGGCGGTTGGTGCCTCGGTGTGGGCGTCGGGAAGCCACGTATGGAAGGGGAAGAGCGGCACCTTGATGGCGAACGCGATCCCGAACGCGAGGAACAACCAGAGCTGGGCTGTATCCGACAGGTCGGTCCCGAGGATCGCACGCAGATCGAATGACGAGATCCCCCCGACGGTGTCGCCCGCCAGTACAGCGAGGGCAACGATCCCCGCGAGGAGGAACGCCGAACCGACAGCCGTGAACAACACGAACTTCAACGACGCGTATGCCCGGTTCTGCGAGCCCCACATCGAGATGAGGAAGTACATCGGGATCAGGACGATCTCGAAGAAGGCGAAGAACACGAGGAGATCGAGCGCAAGGAACACGCCGAGCACAGCGCCCTCAAGCACAAGCATGAGCGCCATGTAGGTCGAAACGCGGTCGGTGATCGATCGAGATGCTGCAATCGAGATCGGGAACAGAACAGTGGTCAGCATCACCATGAACAGGGAGATGCCATCGATGCCGAGTTGCCACGAGATGCCGAACGTCTCAGAAATGACGTGGAGCTCACCGAACTGGAAACCGGGCTCCCCCGCCACGAATTCGAACAGGACATACACCGAAACGGCAAGCGGGGCGACCGACGCACCGAGCGCAAGAGGGAACACGAGCTCGGGGCGCGATCGTGGCAACGATGCCACGACGACAGCGCCGACGAACGGCAGTGCGATCAGGATGCTCAGGATCTCCATCAGAACCCGCCCCCCATCAGCACCATGACGACGACCAGGACGACACCTGCCACGGCAAGGGCACCGGCGTAGGAACGAACGCGTCCGCTTTGGACCGGTCGAAGCACTGCTCCGGCCGCCTTGGTTGTGGCTGCGATTCCGTGCGCTGCCCCGTCGAGGATCGTGGAGTCGGTTGTCGCTGCGAGTTCAGACGCCTTCGCGCCGGGGGCGACGATCCACCGGCCATAGACGTCATCGACACCGAAACCGTCCAATGCCCTGGCCCACCAACCTGTGTCTTCGTCCGGAAGCGTCGACTTCGAATACCGCACCCAGGCAGCCCCGATGCCGACGATGGCCACGATGAGTGTGACGGTGGCAAGGGTCCATACAACCCCGTCCGACATCGCGGCCGGATGAGCGACGCCGTGGAAGGCAGGTTCGAGGAAGTGCTCGAACCCGAAACGGAACGGGGTGTTGACGAAACCGAATCCGACCGTGAACACACCCAGTATCACCAGTGGGATCGTCATCGACGCAGGGCTCTCGTGCGGGTGGACTCCATCGTCCCATCGCTGCTCGCCGAAGAAGGTCATGACGAACAGGCGGGTCATGTAGAACGCGGTGAGCAGCGCAACCAGGATGCCGACCGCCCACAATGCGAGCCATGGACCGCCCTTGTTGAACGTCGCAGCGAGGATCTCGTCCTTGGACCAGAATCCTGAGAAGGGGAAAATGCCCGAGATGGCCAGCCATGCAGCACCCATCGTCACGAAGGTGATCGGGACCGCCTTGCGAAGGCCACCCATCTTGAGCATGCTCTGCTCCCCTGCCATTGCATGGATCACCGAACCTGCGCCGAGGAACAGCAGTGCCTTGAAGAAGGCGTGCGTCGTGAGGTGGAACACGCCGGCCGAATACGCCCCCACGCCCACGGCCAGCACCATGTAGCCGAGCTGACTGATGGTTGAGTAGGCAAGGACACGCTTGATGTCCTTCTGGGAGATGGCGATGATGGCGGCGAGCAGCGCCGTTGCGGCACCGACGATGGCGACCACTGCGCCCGACACCGGTGCAAGCTCGAACAGCACAGCGGACCGGGCCATCATGAACACACCGGCGGTGACCATCGTCGCTGCGTGGATCAGCGCCGACACCGGGGTCGGACCCTCCATCGCATCCGGCAGCCACACGTACAGCGGGATCTGGGCGGATTTCCCGGCTGCGGCCACGAAGAGCAGCAGCGTGATGGCTGTTGCCATACCCACGGACAGCACCCCGGGAGCCGTGGCGAAGATCGTGTGGAAATCGAAGGTTCCGAAAGCAGCGAAGATCAACATCATGGCGACCAGGAAGCCCCAGTCCCCGATGCGGTTCACGATGAACGCCTTCTTGCCGGCGGCAGCGGCGGAGGGCTTGGTGAACCAGAACGAGATGAGCAGGTACGAGGACAACCCGACCAATTCCCATCCGACGAACATCACGGCGTAGTTGGCAGCGAGCACCAGGATCAACATCGAAGCGATGAAGAGGTTCAGGTAGGCGAAGAAGCGTGGGAACCGGTCGTCGCCATGCATGTACCCGATCGAGTACAGGTGGATGAGCGCTCCGACACCGGTCACGATCAGCGTGAGAAGCGCCGACAGAGGATCCCAGAGGAGCTCGGCTTCCACGCCGAGTATCGGAATCCACGTGAAGAGATTCACGGTGATCGGTTCGCCCTCCCCGGTCACGAATTCGATGGCGGGAATGACCGCGAGAACGAACGACACACCGACGGCTACCGACGCAAGGATCCCGGCGAGTGGTTCGCCGATACGCTTGCCGGCGATCAGGTTGACCGTCGCTACGACCAGCGGGATGGCGATGACGAGCCACAGAAGATCTGTCATGTCATCCCCTCAGCTCCGCCAGCTCATCAACGTTGGCACTTGAGCGCTTCCTGAATATCGCGACGATGATCGCAAGTCCGACGGTGACCTCTGCGGCGGCCACGACCATGACGAAGAGGGCTGCGACATGACCCTCGATGAGTCCCAGTTCCGTCCCCACGGCCACGAAGGTCAGATTGACACTGTTGAGCATCAGTTCTATCGACATGAACATGACGAGAGCGTTCCTGCGGATGATGACACCTGCAACCCCGATCGAAAAGAGTGCTGCAGCCAGGATCATGTACCACGAGGCGGTGACTTCGAGCCCATCCATCACAGGACCGCCTCTTCATCTTCGACCTCGGCACCGAAGTATGCGAGGGCGATGGTGCCGAGCGCCGCGATCGTGAGCAGCATCACCGTCGAGAGAAACACGATCGTCCAGGTCCCGAACAGCTCGTCGGCGACCGCTTCGATCGTTCCGTTGAAGTTTGCCGACCCGAACAGATCGGAACCGGTGATCCATGCGCTTCGCCCGGCGAGGGCGATCGCGGCAAAGAAGCCGACGGCAACGACACCGGTCATGACCTTTTGCATCGGGACGACGGTGCCGTACGCATCATCGGTGTCGACACCGATGAGCATGATGACAAACAAGAAGAGGGTCATCACCGCTCCGGCATAGATGATCACCTGCACCGCCGCAACGAAGTGGGCATCGAGCACCACGTACATGACCGCAATGGCGAACATCGCCCCGAGCAGCCCAATGGCCGCGTACACAGGATTGGACGCGCTGACCATGGTGAGGGCACCGGCGATGGCAACCAGCGCAAAGATCGCGAACACAATGACTTCAGCCACTGGCCACCTCGTCACGGTCGGCACCCGAGCCCGATTGGCCGCGTTCGGCGGGGAGCTCGCCGGTCCGTGCCGACGGCGTCCACGCCACGATGCCTTCGTATTCCCGACGCCCTGCGGGCGAGGTCGCACGCATCCACCCATCGCCACGTCTCAGCTCCGTAAGGTCCGCAAGCCCGGTCTCCGGTTGGGGATGGTTCGGGGACCCGTCGGGATTCACGAGGAGTTCGGCCTTGGTGTAGATCGCATCTTCCCGGCTCGTGACGGACATCTCGAACAAATGGGTCATCGTGATCGCCTCGGTGGGACAGGCCTCGACGCACATCGCGCAGAAGATGCAACGCAGCATGTTGATCTCATACACGAATCCGAACCGCTCCCCCGGGCTGACGGGGTCGTCCTTGGGGTTGTCCTGGCCGCGCACGTAGATGCAGTCCGCAGGGCAGACACCGGCACACAGCTCACAGCCGATGCACTTCTCCATCCCGTCGGGGTACCGGTTGAGAACGTGACGACCGTGGAATCGCTCCGGCTTGACCCGCTTCTCCTGCGGATACTTGCGCGTGACCCTCTTCTTGCCTGCCTGACGGAGGGTGACGGCGAACCCGCGGAACGGTCCGAGTAGATCAGCAAACCAACTCATCGAGTACTCCTCATGACCACGGCGCTCCGAACTCACGGAAACCTATCGCAATGGCACACAGGATGATCCATGCGAGCGAGACCGGGATCAGCCGCTTCCAACCGAACGACATCAGTTGGTCGTAGCGCATCCTGGGCAGCGACGCCCTGACCCACACGAAGAAGAACACCAGGGCCCACGTCTTGAGCAGGAACCAGAAGATCGGCACGAACCATTGCACAACTGTCGGCAGGAACGACGGCACCGGTCCTGCCCAGCCACCGAGGAACAGCGTCGTGACGAGCGCGGAGATGTTGAAGATGTTGATGTACTCGGCGAGGAAGAAGAGTGCGAAGGCAAGGCCTGAGTACTCGGTGTGGTACCCACCGACGATCTCGGACTCGGCTTCCACGAGGTCGAAGGGTGCACGGTTGGTCTCGGCGAATCCTGCGATGAGAAAGATCACGAAGGAGGGCAGGAGGATGATGTTCCATGCAGGGACGAACGATCCGAATGTCCCTTGTTGGCCAGCGACGATGCCTGAAATCGATGTCGACCCTGCGAAGAGCACCACGGGCACGAGGGCGAGCCCCATCGCCGCTTCATACGAGATCATCTGGGCCGAGGCTCGCACCGCCCCGAGGAGCGGGTACTTCGACCCTGAGGACCAGCCCGCAAGGGTGACGGCGTAGACCGCCACCGAGGACAGGGCCAGCACATAGAGCAGCCCGATGTTGAGGTCCATGACCTGAAGCGAATAGACGGTTCCGCCGATCTCGATCGGTGCACCGATGGGGATCACCAGGAAGATCAGGAGAGCGGGAACCAACGCAGCGATCGGGGCGGCAATGAAGAGCGTGAAGTCAGCCTTGGTCGGGCGGATCGACTCCTTGAAGAACGCCTTGACGCCGTCGGCAAGGCTCTG
>CBDUOH010000061.1:0-12719 GCA_965368815.1 uncultured Acidimicrobiia bacterium | reverse complement strand
GTTGGCGAAGAACCGCATCTGTGGAATGTCGAACGAAACGGAATCGCTGACAGCAACGGGCGTTTCGATAGCTCGCGCAAGCGCAAGCGTGCCCTCGATGTCCCCGACCGGCAGCGGGTCCTCGAACCACCGGAACGCTGATTCGTCGAGTAGGCGCCCGACAGTCAACGCTTCTTCGAGCGTGTAGCGGTTGTTCGGATCCAGCATGAATGCGACGTGGTCGCCGATGGTCCGGAGGTGGCGCGAGAACTCGCCGACAACCTCGACCGGAACGGGTCCTGGGTGCAGCTTGTACGCAGTGAACCCCTCGGCGACCAGCTGTTCCACTGCGTCGAGGAGCGTTTGAGCGTCCCGGTACTGCGGTGGGTGCGTCGCATAGGCCGGCAGGCGGTCGCGTCTGCGTCCGAGGAGATCTGCGATCGGTCGACCGGTCGTCTTGCCGACAATGTCCCACAGGGCGATGTCAATCGGTGCCCATCCGGGCCGAAGCGTGGTGCCGTGGCCCGTCAGGCTCGGTAGCGACGCCCCGAGGTCGCGGCATTGTTCGAGGTCCTTGTTCACGATCAACGGGCCGAGCACGTTGGAGATCTGGGTCAGCGCGACGTTGAGGTCGTTGGTGCTCGCACCGAAGAAGCATTCGCCCACGATGCCATCGGCGGTGTCGAGACGAAGCAGTCCCTGGACCGAATCGGGTCCGACAGTCCCGCGTTCGTCGATGGTGCTGAACCCGATCGACTCCCATTCGACGACGTCGACTCGCAGGCCGGTGATCCGGATCGGGTCAGTCACCGGCGTCGCGCGTTGAGTCGAACTCGATGGCCAGATTCACGGAATCAACGTGCAGCGGAAGCGTGAGGCCGCCGTCCACGACGAGAACCTGACCCGTGATGAAGTCGGACTCGGGACTGGCGAGGAATGTGATCGCACGCGCCACGTCGTCGGGTGTTCCGATTCTGCCCGAGGGTGTCACATAGCCCATTCGTGCCCGGTTGGTCTCACTTGTGGCCATCGTCTTTGCTGTTCCGATCACCCCGGGCGCCACGGCATTGACTCTCGTTCCATCAGATGCGAGTTCCACAGCGAGTACCTTCGTCATTTGTGCGACCGCAGCCTTGGCCACGGAATACGAGCCGAATCCGCCACCGGCGAAGATGCCCCGGATCGAAGCAAGGTTCACGATCGCGGCCTGGTCGGACTCTGCGAGCGCAGGGGCCGCTGCCTTCACGGTTGCCTGATACGACACGACGAGCCGGCTGAGGTGTTCGATGAACACATCTGCTTCCATGTCGGCCAAGCGTTGCCCACGTTCGTAGGAGAACGCGTTGTTGACGACGATGTCGAGACGTCCCGACGTCTCTTCGAGGACGCGATCGACGGCCGAGGCTGGTCCGCCCGCTGCGAAGAGGTCCTGGTGCACGAACAGCGCCGATCCACCGCCGCTGACGATCTCCCGACAGACGGATTCCCCCGCCTCCTGGGCGATGTCCACGATGAAGACGGTG
Source organism: uncultured Acidimicrobiia bacterium (assembly GCA_965368815.1). GTDB lineage: Bacteria > Actinomycetota > Acidimicrobiia > Spongiisociales > UBA5794 > UBA5794. The sequence goes on along the minus strand of CBDUOH010000061.1, from coordinate 11,217 downwards.
TTGCCCCGCTGCGCGAGACGGTTGGCGGTTGCTGCACCGATTCCGAGGGCGCCCCCCGATACGAGAGCGAATCGGTCAGTCACCGTGGTCGGTCTTGTCGTTGTGGAAATCGCGTCTCATGTCTCAGCGCCAAGTGAAATACCGGATCGACGTTCGACAACGAGCCCGGCTGCGCCGGCTGCCTTGTCGCCAAGTCCCGTCGCGACCGCCTCGCCGAAGGTCTCGAGTGTGGGCTTGAGGGTGTTCGTCGCCGAGCCGAGACGGTCGGCGAGTTCCAGCGCGATACGAGCGTCCTTGTGGGCAAGGGTTGTGCGGAAGGCACCTTCGAACGAGCGGGGGAGCAGCTGCGAGCCGACCAAGCCGCCAAGGGCTGCATTTGCGGCACCGGTGCGGCTGAGAACATCGAGAGCGACATCGAGGTCGAGATTCGCAGCTTTGGCGATCGACAACGCCTCGACATCGGCGAGGAACACCGACAGAGCGAGCAGGTTGTTCACGACCTTGAGGGTCACGCCGGATCCGGTGTCGCCACAGCGGACGACGTCCCGGCCTATCGGGTCGAGCACTGCCTGCATGTCCGCCCAATCAGCTTCCGGGCAGCCGACCATGAACAACAGGTTGCCCTGCTCAGCATCGGCTGGACCACCAGCCATTCCCGCGTCGCGGAACCGCACACCCGACAACGCAGCTTTCTCGGCGAGACCGATCGTGGTTGCAGGGTCCACGGTGCTGCAGTCGATGACCAGGGTGCCTTGAGCGAGAATCGGGAGAAGCTGTTCGAAGGCTGACGTGACCTCGGGGCTGTCGGGGAGAGCGATGAGGATGACCGACTCATCCGCGAGGTCTTCGACACGCTCGACGACACCGATGCCGTCGGACACTGCACGCTCGCGTGCCTGTTCGCCGATGTCGAATGCCCGAACTGATCGTCCCGCACGCTTCTGGCTGACGGCCAATCCGTAGCCCATCCTTCCCAGTCCGATGACGCCGATGCTTGAGGGTTGTGTCACTGTGATCGTTCCTTTGTGGGATTGGGCTCGCACGTGCGTGCCTCGGGCGTGTCCCGCAAGTTCTACTTGAATTGTCTGTCGATAGCAAGTATGTTTGTTGTCGGCGACAGTAAACGCAGGGATCGAGCATCCGCACCGAGCGCCACCGATGCATTCCGATCGCTGGAAGAACGCAGAAACGAGGCATAGCAAGCCATGAGTGCACCGATCAACATGTCGCTTGAAGGACGTACCGCAATGGTCACCGGCGGTGGTTCAGGTCTTGGCTACCAGTATTCCGAGGCGTTTGCCCACGCGGGAGCGAATCTCATCCTCGTGGGCCGGACGGAGAAGACACTCGCTGCGACGGCCGCTGAGCTCCCAGGAGACCACCGGTACATCGTCGGCGATCTGATGGCCGACGCCGTGTACGACGAGATCGCAGAGGTCGCAAGCGAGGTCGACATCCTGTTGAACAACGCTGGTGGCGACATCCGGAAGAACCGGTGGATGGACCAGACGCCCGACGACTGGCGGGCCACGTTCGAGATCAACGTTGTCGCTGCGGTGCGGCTCGCCCAGCTCGTCGCTCCCGGCATGATCGAACGATCGTGGGGCCGGATCATCAACGTGTCGTCCGTCTACGGGTTCCTTGCGCAGAACCCCAAGTACACGCAACCCGACAAGGACGCAGCGGCCTACATGGGTGCCAAGCATGCGGTCATCGGGGTGACACACTTTCTCGCAGGTCGCCTGGCGGAACACGGGATCACCGTCAACACGATCAGTCCTGGGATGTTCCCGCTGGACCCTGACGACCCCGCGCTTGCCGACAAGCCGTGGAAGAAGCCGACACCGGGCGGTCTCGAGCGCATCGTCGAGGCGACCCCTCTCAAGCGTGCGGGCGGCAAGCGGGACCTGGGAGCCGCAGCGCTGTTCCTTGCCTCGCCCGACGCCTCGTTCGTAACCGGTCAGAACATCCCCGTAGACGGTGGATGGGGTATCTGGTAGTCCCGCCCCACATCACGAATCAGTGACGTCATAGGTCCCATCGGCTTGAGGTGACGGTGGGAATGCTGTCGACGTCGAGGCGAGTACCGATTCCCGGTCGATCACCGACGACGAGATGATTGGCATCGAGCTGCTCGCCAGGAATCGTGATCTCACTCCGATCCAGTTTCTCTCCGAACGCATACTCGAGCGGTCCCGGATCATCGGACAGCATCGTCAGGTGCGACGAAACCGCGGTCGAGACCGGGCCTGTCGGGTCGTGCAGCGTCAGGGTGACATCGTGGACCACATCCAGAATCGCTTTGAAGCGCAGTGGTCCGCCTATGTACTTGGGGTCGAGGAGGAGGAAGTCCAGCCAACCGCCGTCGCACAGCCGAGCGACGTCGGACCGCTCGGTCAGTTGCTCGCCACCAGCAATGGGGATATCGGTCATGGCTGCAAGTCGCTCGAGCTGAGCAGGTTGCCTGACATCCACGGCATCCTCGATCCAGCCGACGTCGAGTTCCTCCATCGCCCGTACCGCCGGTTCGAGCTCGTGGTCCGCCAAACGATGGTGGACGTCGACGAGAATCGTTGGCGTGGGCCCGATGACGTTGCGGACAGCCCGCAGATGGGCAATCCCGGTCTCAAGCGTGCCTGACGACGGGGTCTGTGCCCCTGACCCGTCGAACGGTGCAAGTTTGATCCGATCGAATCCCGCGTTCACAGCGCTCGCGGCCACGGAGGCGAATTCTTCGGACGACCGGGCCACCGGCGCCCTGTTGATGTTCGCATAGAGCTCGATCGAAGGCCGCAGCACCGCTCCAAGCCAGGCCGAGAGCGGCTGGTTCCCCAACTGCGCGTTGATGTCGCACAGAGCCGTGACAACCGCGCCGAGCACCATCTGGCGTTGGAGGGCGACCGCTGGATCATCGGAATGGCCGACCGCATCGTGCATCTCCGCGTCGAGCGAGGAGAGCTCGGTGCCGATCCGGTGGGTCCTCAGGTTGTCCGCAACCAAGGCAAGTATGGGTTCGGCGCCCTCTGCCGGACGGAGGTCCGAGCATTCTCCGCTGCCGGTCAGTCCTTCAGAGGTGGTGATCTCCACGACGAGCCACGTCGTTCGATGACTGACGGTGACGCGGTGCAGTGCAACGCGTTCGATTCGGTGTCTCAAACTGTCTCCCTGTCGGATGCGAACGTGGCCACCGCGTCAAGCGGATCGCGGTAGATCTCTGAAAGTCGGGCGGTAGCGGCTGCCACGATGTTCGCGGTTGCGGAGTCGCCGAGCGTCGTGGGTACGACAGCTTGCAGTGGATCGGACCGGCTGAGGGCTTTCCCCATATCGACGGTGCCTATGGCGTCATCGGCGAACACCACCGATCGAATCTGGGACACATGGTCCTCGAACAGGCGGATCGAACCGGCAAGGACGACCTTCTCAGGGTCGTAGATGTCCATCAGGATGGCTATGGCTTCTCCGATGGCTCGGATCCGATGGAGAATCACCTCACGCGCCACGGGGCTGCCCTGGCGCGCAGCCGTGGCGATCTCACTGATGGTCGTGGCGTCCAAGCCAGCTCGCCGTGCCCTGGCAACCGTGGCGTCGCGACCAGCGACCGACGCCAGGCAGCCGGTTCGACCACAGGAGCAATCGATCTCGGATTGCTGTGAGACCGGGAGATGGGCGATGTAGGGTGCGCGGCCTTCGCCTGCATAGAACTCGCCGTTGATCACCACCGCCGCACCAATCAGGTTCCCGACGAAGAACTCGATGAAGTTCGTCGAGTTGCGGGCGGCACCGAACCACATCTCGGCCCGCGAGTGCGCTCGATAGGCGTTGTCGATGACACAATTCGGGGGGCCATGCGCTTCGGCGAGTTCGGTCATGTTGTCGCCCTGCCAACCGAACACTGCATCATCGGCCATGACCTGCCAGTCGTGGGTGGCGAAGCCACCGCTGATCACGCCGGTCCCCAACAGTACGGTTGCACCCTTGATCGATTCCGCAAGCCTCCGGCTTGCCATGGATGCGGCATCGATCGCGCCTCTGGCGTCCAACGGTCCATGCTCGACGACATGCGGTTCACCGATCATGCGACCGCGCAGATTCACAAGCCCCGAAGTGGTGAGTTCGAGTCCGATGTGTACGCCAGCGATGGCAAACGCGTCCGCGTTGATGTCGACAGGAACCGGGCGGCGGCCGGCGTCGGAGCTCGCTATCGGTTCCAGTTCGACGAGCAGACGGTGTTCGGCCATTTCCGCAGTGATGCGCGTGACGGCACCGGTCGACAGTGACAGTCTGGCGGCGATATCGACTCGTGGGAGCGGGCCCTCGTCAAGGAGCAGGCGCAGGATTGCGGCAGAGTTGTTGCGGCGCAGGTCGATTGCGCGACGAGCGCTCATCGATGTATCCGGAGAAGGCTTGCAGTTCCCACTTCACTCTTTCATTGTCGGTGACAGAAAACCACGTCTGGGCACACATGTCAATCGGCACGGGTGGGCTGCAGCCTAGCAACAGAGCGAGAAACAGCCGTATCGGTGCGATCGGGTGTCCGTGGGATCGGCGGTCTACACGCTGTGGGTGAGCCCGCCGTCGACCCGGAGATTCTGACCGGTGATGTAGCTCGATCCGTCGCTGATCAGGAACGCAATGACCTCGGACAGCTCGTCGACTCTCCCGTAGCGACCGGCCGGGATGCGGTCGACTCGGTCCGGCTTCTCCGCAAGGCTGTCGATGAAGCCGGGGAGTACGTTGTTCATACGGATGTTGTCCGATGCGTACTTCGAACTGAACAGTTTTGCGAAGTCGGCCAAACCGGCTCGGAACACAGCAGATGTCGGGAAGTCGGGGTCCGGCTCGAACGCGGCAAAAGTCGAGATGTTCACAATCGAGCCCTTGCCCTGCTGCTGCATGATGGGCGTCACGATGCGCGTCATGCGCACGACGTTGAGGAAGTAGTAGTCGAGGCCGAGGTGCCATTCGTCGTCCGAGATGCCGAGGACGTCTCCCTTCGGGCCGTGACCCGCCCCGTTGACGACACCGTCGATCCGTCCCCATCGTGACATGGCGAGTTCGACGAAGGCCTCGAGATCGGCATTGACGAGGTTGGAACCCGTGTACCCGAGACCGCCCAGTCGGTGGCCCAGCTCCTCGCCCCTGCCCGAGGAGGACATCACCCCGACGGCGTAGCCGATTTCAGCCAGCTTTCGGGCTGCGTCGGCACCGATGCCGGACCCACCTCCGATGACCAACGCGACAGGACTGTTTGACATGAGGCTCCGTTTGTTCGACTACCACGACTGTACCCCGACGCGCTCCATGGGGCAGCTGGCCAAGACTCGATGCGACCACAACAGAACAGCCGCCCCGTGAGGAGCGGCTGTTCATGGCTCGTATCGGCTGTTTCTGGCTTAGAAGTCGGCTTCCTGGCGCAACCCGAATGCCGGGTGCCTCAGGCGGGAGAGTGCTTGCTTCTCAAGTGACCGCACCCGAGTCGGGCCGAGGTCGAGATGCTTGCCGATCTCTTCGTGTGTCCGTGGCAGACCGTCTTCGAAGCCGACACGCTTGGCAAGGATGTATGCCTCGCGCTCGGGAAGCCGATCGATCGCCTCACGGAGTGCCTCGATGGTCGAGACACGCTCTGATTCGCGAACCGGATCGTCCTCGTCGTCGTGTGCGACGAAGTCGCCGAGCACGGCGCCGTCCTCACCCACGGGCGATTCGAGTGACACCGAGTCAGCAACGAGCTGGGCTTCGAGCACCTGGTCGAGCCTGAGCCCTGACTCTTCTGCGAGTTCTTCCGAGCTTGGTTCGCGGCCGAGTTCCGACAGGAGGCGGTTACGCGTCCCGTTGAGCGTCAGGAGCGTGTCGTGGAGCGAGTTCGGCAGGCGAACGGTCCGTGACTTCTCGGCCACCGCACGCTGCATCGCCTGGCGGATCCACCAGGTCGCGTACGTCGAGAACTTGAATCCCTTGCGCCAGTCGAACTTCTCCACGGCGCGGATGAGGCCGAGATTGCCCTCCTGGATGAGGTCGACGAACTCGATGCCGTACTGGCTGCGGTACCGCTTGGCCTGGGAGACGACGAGTCGCAGGTTCGCCTGCGCGAACCGGTCCTTGGCTTCCTTGCCCTTTCGGGAGATCCGCTGGAGTTTGACCTTCTCGGCTCCCTTGACCTTGCCTTCGGCGAGTTTTTCGTCAGCGTCGCGACCGGCTTCGATCGCCTGCGCGAGATCGACCTCGTCGTCGGCGGTGAGCAGTTCATGGTTGGCGATATCGGTGAGGTATGTGGTCAGGCTGTCGCCGACCTCTGTTGGTGTCATTGCTGTTCGTGCAGTCATGTTGTGAATTCCTTCACATAGTCCTGGTCTTCAATGCGTCTGCGGTGTTTCCGGAGGCACATCGAAGGCTTGGTGGTCCTTCAAGAGGATTCAGGGATAAGACGATCGGAACGCCTCAAGCAGTTCCCGGCGGCGATGGCCTGCCGAAATAGATCGACTGGTTCGCTGTCCCTAAGAATCCGGACGTATCGTATAACAAAGAATCGGTCATGCCTAGTCCCAATCCGGAAGAATTTGTTTGAGAACGTATTCCTATCCATTGTCCGACTGGTTCTCTCCCAAAATACACCGTGACGTCCGTGTTGACGGCGATCAACCGATCCATCGGCTCAATCGCGGCGACCCCGTTGGGAAAATCAGCAGTCGCGACCGCTCTGGCGTAGTGATTCCAAGGCTTTCCAGCGATCAACGGTTTGTGCACCCTTGCCCACATCGCGGCCGGTCCGTTGCCGCTGAAGGGTTCCCCCTCGGCCGCCCGGAGCTCGATCGCCTCGGTGAAGTCCGGTTCCTCGCCCCAAATGTCAAGACGGAAAACGGTGCAGGATTCCGGTGGGGGAAGCGGCTCACGGTCCGTCTGCGTGGCTTCTACGACATCCCGGTCGACTCGAATCATCCATGCGGCGGCTCGCATCACCATGGTGCCATCACGTGTCGACATGGAGGCTTCGACGAGCGCAATCCGTCGGCCCCGTCGGATGTCGGAGGTGACGACGCGTACGGGTGCAAGCGGTATCGGACCGGGGATGTCGGCGGTGAACCGCGTCATGCGGAGATCGGGGCTTTCCTCGGCGATGATCGTCGCCATCAGCCCAGCCGGCGGCCCGGCGTGGCAATGGTCGAAGCTCCACGGCCCGCGCACGAACGGCGAAGGGATGTACTGATCACCGTCTCGGGCGTAGAGCGACTCAGACACGGGTACCACCGATGATCCGACCACGACGCATGATCAGAGCCGGTTCGGCAAGCACCGTGGGATCCGTCACCGGGTTCCGCTCGAAGAAGACCGCATCGGCTTCACCACCGACCTCCGGGGTGCTCGGACGCCCGATGTAGTCGAATGCGGCTGTCGACACCGCCCGCACCGTGGATTCGGCAGACAATCCATGGCTGAGCAGCAGCTGTGCCTCGGACGCTACCTCACCGCAGGGAACCGCCATGTCGGTGCCTGCAAGGACGGTCACGCCGAGCTTCTCTGCCACAGGAAGATTGCTGCGGATGCGATCGATGCCCTCGAGGAACATCTTTCCCCCGCTGCTGTCTGCACCGAGCATGTCGGCCAGGAGGTACATGTTGACGATGGTCGGCACCCATGCGCCGCCGCGAGCCGACAGCAGGGCGAGATCGTCTTCGGTGAGGTACGGGCCGTGCTCGATCGAATCCACGCCCGCCGCCACGGCCTCCGAGGCGGAGTGCGCCATCGAATGGATGGCGACGCGGGCGCCCGAACGGTGCGCCGTTGCGACGGCCTCGGTGAGCACGTCGAGTGACCAGTTGTTCATCGGTCCACGCCCCTTCCGGGGCCAATCGCCGACGAGCTTGACCCAACCGCCCGACACATCGGAGCGGGTGGCGATATGGTCGACGAGGTCGTCGGGCTCCACTTCTGCCCCGAACCCCTGGTAGTACCCACCAGCAGGCGCGGTCATCGCGCCGGCCGCCTCGACGAACGGGCGGAGGTCCGCGTCGTGGTCAAGGGTCATCAGCGATACGTCGGACTTGCCGCCCTTGTCCAGCAACAGCAGAACTCCATGTTCAAGATGTGCCCAACAGTTCGCAGGGATTGCAGCCTTCATGGTTTCGTCGGTGATGGCATCGACGTTCGCGATCGAGTTCATCGACACATGTGCGTGGCAGTCAGCCAGGCCAGGAAGCGCCCACAAGTCGGACGTATCGGGAATCGGCTCCCCCGGCACGCCCGCTTCGGCGAACAACGATCCTGCTACACCGATCTCGATTGGAGCGTCGAAGGGCGATCGAAACAGCATCCGTACAGCGTACCCACCCGGCTCGACATCGGTGGGGTCGGGCCCACGTGTCGGGAGTCCCATCTAATGTGGCTCCATGACGATCTCGGTCCCGTTCGAACTCCCGATCGTGCCCATGGAGGCAAAGGTGAAGACCGCGTGGCCGAATGACGGCTGGGCGTTTGAACCGAAGTGGGATGGGTTCCGTGCGATTGCCGCCAACGACGGTGAACCTCGATTGGATTCCCGCCAGCAACGGCCGTTGCTGCGGTACTTCCCGGAACTGGTGTCCATCGTCGACACCGTGCCGAGGGGGACCGTCCTCGACGGCGAGGTGGTGGTGGTCGATCAGGATGCGCTGGCCTTCGACATGCTGCAACAGCGCATCCACCCAGCCGAGAGTCGCATCAACAAGCTGTCGGAAGAGACTCCGGCGACACTCGTGGCATTCGATCTGCTGGCTCACGACGGTGATGACCTGCGATCCAAGCCTTTCGTTGAACGTCGGGAACGACTCGAGCTTGTGATGTCCGCAATCGATCCGCGATGGCGGCTCACACCTTCAACCACCGACATTGCCGTCGCAAAGAAGTGGTTCGACCTCTTCGAGGCTGCCGGCTGCGATGGCATCGTCGCCAAGGCCCTCGATGGCCCCTACGTCGAAGGCAAGCGCGAGATGCTCAAGTTCAAACACCGGAGAGCGGTCGACTGCGTCGTGGGCGGATATCGCGTCCACAAGGATGGGGACAAGATCGGGTCGCTCCTGCTGGGGTTGTATGCCGACAACGGTTCGCTCGCGTTCATCGGGCACTGTTCCGGATTCTCGAACCACGATCGCGTCGAACTCCTGGAGAGGTTCTCCTCGCTCAAGGACGATGAGTCGTTCGGTGACGACGTGCGAGCGCCGGGCGGTCCGAGTCGATGGACGGGAGACAAGGATTTGTCATGGGTTCCCGTCAAGCCGGGCGTCGTCGTTGAGATCAGTTACGACCAACTCACGGGGGACCGTTTTCGGCACGCAACACGATTCGAGCGCTGGCGGCCGGACAAGGACCCTGAGCAATGCACATTCGACCAACTGGATCGACCCGAGGGCCCGGGATTCGTTGGCCTCTTCGACACTCCCTGAAACTGGGAAGGCCCGGGCCTTCCTGCTAGGTTCGTGGCGAATCGGCCGACGAAGGGAAGATATATGTCCGCTCCTATGGATGAACTGAACTCAGACAATGCGAAGGGGTTCTTCGCCGCTTTGTTCGACTTCAGCTTCAGCTCCTATGTCACGAAGAAATTCATCAAGCTGATCTATGTCCTGGCCACCATCATGATCGGCTTGGCCACATTCATCTTCCTGATCGGAGCGCTCGCCACAGGCCGGGGAGCGACCATTGTGATGGGCATCTTCCTGGTACCCCTCGTGGGGCTGCTGTATCTCATCTGGGTCCGTGTGAGTCTTGAGGTGCTCGCCGTGATCTTCGGGATCGCCGACGATACGAGCGCGATCCGCAAGTCCTCGGAGAACTGACAACCAGAATCCGGGAGTACCCGTCGGCGCCGTCAGGCCCGGCGGGTACTTTCGCGTGCGACGACGGATGACCTGCGGTTGGGCCATGCTCCGAGCGCCAGGGCTCCGAGGAGCGTGAGGGCCGGGATCCACCAGTTGATGACCGCGTCAGCGTCCACGAGACCCTCAAGTGCCATCGCGCCGGTCGACGCGATCGCGAGCGCGATTCCGGCTATCCAGATGACCGGGCTCGAAGGTGGTGGTCCACGGTTGATGTTGACTTCGAACACGATGAAAGCCGCCGCGAGCAGCACCGTGATACCGGCGAGGATGACAAAGAATGGCGGCCGGAGAAGCCACCACGTTGTGGTTCCGGGTTCGAACGAGAACAGCCATCCGTCGCCGAGGAAGATACCCGCTGCGCCCAACAGAGATAGCGCCGTGAGGTGCCAGAGATACAGGGTCATCATGGCCCCGGAGATCCCGACCACGACCCGCCACACCGCACGCAATGCGGTGAGGCGGCGGGCAAGCGGCATCGTGGCCACGATCAGGCCGGCCTGGGCCAGTGCCAGGAACCCGTTGGCAAACGTGGGAGGTGTCATGTTGGAGATTCCACCCCCGGGGATCGTCACCATCGACACCGGATACCACCCCAACGAAGTGGTCGTGATGAGGGCTCCGAGCCCAGCACCGATCGCACCGAGGCCCAACAACGGCGGAACAGACCAGCCCGTGGTGTCCCGTCGATGCCACGCGAAACCGACCTGGTGCACGAAGCCCCAGACGAACAGATAGTTGACCCAGCCCAACCATTCCACGTCGAGTCCGAACCGGATCAGGTCGACACCGAGAGCTGCTGCGCCAAGAACCGCCACCGACCCCCATCCGGATCGAACCCACCAACGGTAGGTCACGGGCGACAGCACGACCATGGTCAGGTAGACGGCGATGAACCAGACCGGCAGTGTCGCCGACAGTGTCCCGGCGTGCACCACGTTCGACGGCACGACGCCACGGAGGGCCAACACGAGGACCACCCAGACGACGACGAGCGGTACAACCGGCGTGAACAGTCGGCGGGCACGTGCTGTGGTCCACGGTCGTGCACCGGGTGGGTCGTGGCTGAGCGCCGCTGCGTTGGCGAATCCACCGGCGAGGAAGAAGATCGGCATGACCTGGAACACCCACGTGAGGTGAGCGGCGGCCGGGAACCATTCAAGCGTGTTCCCCGCCAGGATCTCGCCATCGGGTTGCACCCATATCGATGCCGAACTCCAATGCCCGAACATCACAAAGAGCAGCGCCACGACGCGCCAAGCGTCGACGACCCGGTTTCGGTGGGCAGGGGTACCGTCGACCGCTCGGTCGACTCCGGCCATGTACCTCGTGAGCATCAGACCATTGTCGTCGAAACGCGCTCGGGTTG
>CBDUOH010000060.1:0-12818 GCA_965368815.1 uncultured Acidimicrobiia bacterium | reverse complement strand
ACTTGCGGCAGCACCGCAGCACCGGCAATGACGAAGGTGTATGTGACAAGGAAGAAGATGTCCGTCCAGCCGAATGCTGGGGCGTCGCCCTGGATGAAGTACACGAGGCCGACCACCAGGACACCGACGCTCGCAATCGTCATACCGATTCCGACCAGTGTCCAACCGAGTCGCTCGCGTCCTTCAAGCGCACGGGCCCTGCAGATGAACAACCAACCGGCGACAGCCGTACCTGTCAGGACACCGATGGCACCTGCTGCGTCGGCGGCATCCTTGGAGCCAACGATGGTGACCACTGCGCAGAGCGCGAGCAGCACCAACACCACGATGGCGAGACGTCCGAATCGAACGTTGGTGGTGTTGCTCTGCTTCAGTCGAGGGCGCGGAATGTCCATCACTGTTGCGTTATCGGTCGATTTGTGGGATCAGTGAAGGATTTCGGCCCGTACCACCGACGCATCGACTCACCGCAGGTCGATGTGCCATTCGATCGGCTTGACGAGCCCCTCGATGTTGCGCACGAGCGCGTCCATGAACCGCTCCAGATCATCGTCGGTCTGGTACGTGGTCGTGGTGAAGCGAATGCCGTCCATACCCATGGGTACCACCGGGAAGCCGGACAGGTTCACGTAGAACCCGTCAGCCATCATCCGTTGGGCGTACTCCATGGCATTGCCGAGTTCTCCTACCCGCACGAACCACAGAGGTGTCCGCTCGAGCGAGAGCGCCGGAAGCTGGGCTTCCACAAGGCGATCCCGGACATAGTCGATCTTCGTCATGAGCTGTCGCTCGAGCTCGTCTCGTTCGGGCGACAGATGGATGTCGGCCGACGCAACCGCCGCTCCGAGTTCCGCCGGATGCAACGGACCGGAGAATGTGAATGTGGCCCCGGCGAGCAACACCATGTCGGCCATCTCCTGGCTGGGGAGTATCAGCACCGATCCACCGGCTCCCCATGACTTTGCGAGCGAACCGATCACAATCATCCGCTCGTGGTAGCCCACCTCGGTCAGCACATGTCCGACCCCGTGTTCACCGCGCCACCCGACGCCGTGTGCGTCGTCGTAGTACAGGAAGAGGTTCTGGAACTCGTCAAGCAACGGGGCGATTCGCCTGACGGGTGCCGTGTCTCCATACATCGAGTACACGCCGTCGGCCAGGAACCAAACGCTCCGATGCTTGTGGGCCTCGGCAGACAACACAGCGTGGAGTTCTTCGACGTCGTTGTGCGCGACGTTCCGGACTTTGGCTCCGATACCACGGAGGACACCTGCCGTGAGTTGGACCGATGCGTGCACCTGGTGATCGAGGAGTACAAGGTCGCCGGGGTTGACCAGCACAGGGAGCACAGAGAGGTGCCCGAGCGTGGTCGTCGTGGGAATGAGGATGTGGCCCTGATCGAAGATCTTGCCGAGCCGGTCCTCGAGATCGGTGTACAAATCGACTGACGTGTACGCCGCGGACGATGAAAACACAGGACCGTACCGATCGAGCGCAGCCTTGGCCCCGTCGATCAACCTTTGGTCGGTGTTGAGTCCGAGGTAGGCGCATGACCCGTAGTTGAGGAGGTCCCGACCCCGGACGCTGATGAGTCGGCTGTCTTTGGACTGATCGTCCACCCGCAACCGGATCAGGCCGCCTCGCGCCGCTCTCCCGAGCCGTTCCTGGACGAACTTGAGAGTCTGCTCCCGCTCGGATACGACCTTGGAGTCCATGTGTGGTCCCTACCTCCCAGTTCAGTGTCCCACGTCGGCGACCATACCCGAACCCGACCGGCGTGGCAGGTATTGTCAGCAAGCTGCACCGGCCGGTCTCATACACTTGAGCGCGGAAGCGTCCGTACGAAGGGGGCCCGCCCATGCAGTTCGACCACAAGGTTGTCGTCGTCACGGGTGCCGGCAACGGTATCGGTCGCGAGCTTGCGCAGGAACTCATCCGACGCGGTGGACGAGTGGCTGCAGTCGATATCCGACCCGATGACCTCAACGAAACGGTCGCCCTTGTCGATGGCGAGGATCGGATTGCCGCGTTCGTGTGCGACATCACTGACCGTGATGCGACCAGGGCACTGCCGGAACAGGTCGCGGCGACCTTCGGTGTCGTGGACGGGCTGATCAACAACGCCGGGATCATCCAACCGTTCGTCACCATCGACAAGCTCGCATACACCGACATCGACCGCGTGATCGACGTGAACCTGTACGGAACCATCCATATGGTCAAGGCGTTCCTGCCTGGTCTGCTCGGACGTCCGGAAGCATGCATCGCCAACGTCTCGAGCATGGGAGGTTTCCTCCCTGTCCCCGGGCAGACGATCTACGGCGCCACGAAGGCCGCCGTGAAGCTGATGACGGAGGGCTTGTACGCCGAGCTCCTCGACACGCGGGTTGGGGTCTCGGTGGTCATGCCCGGAGCGGTCGGCACCGATATAACGACGAACTCGGGTGTCGAGGTCCCAGCACAGGCAACCGGCTCGGACGCAGCGACCATGAAGGTCACGAGCGCCAGCGACGCGGCACGGATCATCCTTGATGGCATCGAGGCAGGAAAGCTCCACATCTACGTAGGGAGCGATTCGCGGATGATGAGCCTTGCCAACCGGATCGCTCCGCGGCGTTCGACGCACATGATCCAGAAGAAGATGAAAGACCTCCTGTCGAACTAGGTGAGACCCGGGCTTGCCTCGCGACCGGCCCGATGGTCTGAACTCGACGACTTGTTCACTTGTCGGCAAGGAGTTGTTCTCAGTTCGTTCAGACGTTTCTTCGCGCCGAATCTCGTTGTCTGAGTACAAGTCCGGGAACCATTCCGGACGCAGACAGAAGGGAGCGGACGAATGAGATCCATCGTTCGTACATTCGGACTGCTTGGAGCCATCATGGTGGCGATGCTTGCGATTCAGGCGTCAGCCTTGGCGGCCCCACCACAAGTCGTTGGACCGGAGAACGGTTCGTTTCTCTGCCCTGCCGTCGGACACGGTGTCACCAACGCCGATGCCCACAACGGCGACAACGGCGTTGCGGCAATAGGTCCGATCGCATCTGGCGATCAGTCATTCCTACCCGGGCACAACCAAGCCGGAGCGAGGTCCAACACTCAGGCACACAACCCTGAAGGACCGGGAACATCGCCCGGACCGGGCAACGGCAACTCGGACTGGTCCCCGATTTGGCCAGCCCCCACACCCTGACGAACAGTGGACACCGACCTCGGAGTAGGCGGCAACCACCACCTACTCCGAGAACCGGGTCTGAAACCCATCGACTTGCTACTCAAGACGCTCGACCGTCCATGCCCCTGCTCCGGCCGTTCGGATCGGGTGAATCCACCGACGCGTTCCGTGCCGATACATCCGATTCATGCCGTTGCTTCGTATATGCACCAAGCAACCCGCAAGGGGAAAAGGAAGAGCATGAAGAAACTACTCGTGGTGTTCGCTGCGGCCCTCATGACATTGGCGCTTGCTGCGCCTGGTCTGGCACAGGAGTCCGCTCGCATCCATCTCATTCACGGTATCCCGGATACCGCTGTCGACGTCTATGTTGACGATGCCGTCGTGTTTGCCGACTTCAACTTCGGTGACACACAGGATCTGTCAGCACTCGCTGGCCAGACGCTGGTCAACCTGCAAGTGAAGCTCGCAGGCACGAACACTGTTGCCATCGACGCTGGCGACACGGCGCTCCCTGCGTCAGGCAACTACTCGATCATCGCAAACCTTGATGCGGCGGGCACCCCGACGCTCTCGGTCTTTGCGAATGACACGAGTGCGATTGACGCTGGCGAGGGTCGACTCGTGGTGCGGCACACGGCTGCGGCACCCGCGGTCGATGTCAAAGCCAATGGCGCGGTTGCGTTCAGCAACCTGACCAATCCGAACGAGGTAGCGGCTGATCTTGCTGCCGCAACGTACACCGTCGAGGTCGTACCAACGGGCGAGAGCGCCCCGGTGGTCATCGGACCAGCCGACCTGGCTGTGAATGACGGATCATCACTGATCGTCTACGCGGTTGGTTCACTCGATGGCGGCAGCCTCACGGTTCTGACAGAGACGATCACCGGACTCGGTTCAGCACCAGCTGGCGTCCCGACCGGCAACAGTCCGATCAACGAGGGTCTTTCGACCGTCGCTCTGGCCGGTCTTGCCATCGCCGCAGCTCTTGCCATCGGCGGTGGACTCACCGTCGCACGCAGGACCCACTAACTACACGGCACAATGGCACAATGGGGAGGGTTCGCCCTCCCCATTGCCAGTGCCGGCCCGGACCGGACCCACCACGAATGAAACGCACCCTGACACTGGTTGTCGCTACGAGCCTGTTCCTCGCTGGATGCGTCAGCAACCAAACAGGTATGACCGCCGAACCGGCACCACCTGCACCTGTCGATGCACCCGCACCACCGACGACCGTCGTGTCGGCCCCGGTCACGACCACCGTCCCATCCTCTGCATTTGCGAATCGGGTGCGGCCCATCGGATCCGCTCTGTACGACCCCCAAGAACACGCCCGTGACGTCCGGGTACCCACAACGATTGCGATCGAACGGTTGGGGATTTCCCAAGCGTCGATCGTCGATGTCGGTGTGGCCGACAACGGCGACATGGAGATACCGGGTGCCGACGACGTCGGCTGGTATCGCTTCAATGCATCCCCCGGTGATTCCGGATCCTCGGTTCTCGCCGCCCACATCTCGTTCAACGGCAGCCCGGGCGTGTTCCGATACCTCGATGAATCCGAAGTCGGCGATGTCGTGGTCATCGGGTACGACGACGGGTCGCAAACGCGATTCGAGATCGTCGAGGTCGCCCAGTACAACAAGGGTGACCTCCCAAAGCACCGAGTTTTCGCCAAGACAGGCGACCCAGTGTTGACCCTGATCACCTGTGGGGGCGACTTCAACCGTTCGCTGCGAAGCTACGAGGACAACGTCGTCGCGTACGCGGTCCCGATGCAGACGTAGGCAGAGCCGGCACTGGTCCGACACTCTGGGTGGTCAAAAAACTGCTTTCCCCTTCCGCGCCTCCGGTGGAACGGCTATCGTCATCCTCAGGCGGAAATCGAGGAAGGCACTCACATGTCATTGGTCCATTCATCGCGACGTTGGCGCTGGCTCGTCGTCGCTTCAATCGCGGGCCTCGTCACGGTCGTGACCATCGCAGTCGGACTCGCCGATCCAACGGTCCCCACGGAAATCAAACTGGTCCTCGGTAGCGGGGCGAATCAATTCGAATACGGATCGCAGCAGCAACTGATCGCACCGGGCCGTAACGAGTGCACCGTGAATCCGGACACGAACGGCGCAGGTCTTGTCACGGTGACGCACAGTACGTTCAACAAGCAGGGGAACCCCGTCACCGGCAAGCTCGGTCTCGTCGAGGACGGGCTGGGCGTCAACGAAAAGGGAAATGGCAACGGACAGGACTGCGGTCGCGTCGATTACCTGGGTTCGGGACGATCGGAATCGCTCACGCTCGCAGTCGGACCAACCGTCATCGCCCAAGAACAGGTGTTTGCATGGATCGACTTCGATCTCGAGGCCAAATACGACGCAGAGGTCAAGTTCGAGTTCTTCTCAGGATCCGAGAAGGTCGGCACGCAGCAGACAGTCCTGAACAGCGGATCCGATAGCGGACCGGACTCGAAATACCGGGACAAGTATCGGGTCCATGCTTACCCGGGCGCTCCGAACGGACAGCCGACCATGACCGAACCCTCCGAGATCGTGCCGTTCGACACCGTCGTGATCACGATGGTGACCGGAGCCGTCTCCATCGAGGGCGGCGCAACATGGAACGAGGCACCAGGAGATTCCGCAGCGAACCACCGCACGGTCTTCCACCTTGCGACGGCACGAACCGCAATCTCGATCGACACCGTCGTCAGTGGCTATGCAAGCGACGACCTCGGATTCGTGCCAGCCGGCACAACCCTCTCGTGGAGTCATGCAGTCACGAATACGGGCGACCTCCCCCTCACGAACGTGAGCGTCGTCGATGACCAAGGGCTGACGATCACCGGGCCCACGGGAGACGACGGCGACGGGATCCTCTCGCCGGGCGAGACATGGGACTACAGCTCAACGAACGAGGTGCAGCCCAGCACAGCCGGCGGGCCCGGCGAGACGCACATCGTGACGGCATCGGCAGAATCGGACATTCGTTCGACCTCGGCCTCGGACACCGTCACGTACTTCGGGATGAACGCCTCGTTGGAACTGAACAAGACCACTTCCGGATCCGACGGTGAATCGATCTACTCGGGCCCCGGTGACGACATCCTGATCGTATCGGGCGACACGGTGAAGTGGACATACACCGTCACCAACACGGGCAATGTGACCCTTTCGGGTGTGGGCGTCGAGGACGACACCGAGGGATCCGCCACCTGTTCAGCAACGACCGTGGCTCCCGGCGATTCGGTCGAGTGCACGATCTCAGGTGTGGCGGAGACCAGCGAGGGAGAGGCCGCGTCCGACGGCACGTACTTCGATGGGTACGCCAACTCGGCAACGGCATCAGCGACCCATGCCCCGACGGAGACAGATGCCACCGCAACCGACGCGTCCGGCTACTTCGGAACGAATGCGGTCCTCTACGTCGAGGTTTCCAACAACGGAATCGGCACTCCGCCGGTCGTATCCGGGGATGAGGTTCTCTGGACGGTGTTCGTTCGCAACGACGGGAACGTCGAGATCGAAGTGATCATTGCGCAAGAGGATCTGCCGCCGGGAACGACTCCCAACCAGTGCGAGATCGTCGGTTCGTTGGCGCCCGGCGACTCGGACACGTGTGAGATATCCACGCCGACCGTCGCCGGGGAGCAAACGACCAGCTTCACCGTCACGGGTCAGGATCCGCTTGGCATGGTGGTGGAGCAATCGAGCGGAACCGTCGGGTACTTCGGCGGTCTTGACTGCGGTGAGAGCACCAACACCGGTGGGCCCGATGTCGACGACACGCCACTCGCCGGCTTCTTCGTCGGTCCCCTGACCAAGGGCACCGAATGCGCAGTACCGGTCGAGATCGTGAGCACCAACAACCCCGGCGACCCGGACCAGTCCGTCTTCGTCGGACCACCGTCCGGGTACAGCTGGGCAGGTGTCACGGGGTTGCTGACGGTTGAGTGGGACATCGAGGACCCCGCCGACAGTGGCGTCCGACCGACGTTCCAGGTGGTCGGCCTCACCGTTGAAGAGGTGCCGATGTGCGCCGGTGATGTTGCGGTCGAGATCGTTGCTCCCGGACCCGGCGAGTTCCTCTACACGATGGTCGACAATCCGACCGGCGATGGGAGCTATCCCAACGCAGTCGGAGTCGGCGGGGACATCTGCCTCGTGCTTCACACCACGAGGACGATCAACTACGACAACGACGGCACACCGGAGGTCAAGACCGTCACAACCGAGGTGTTCTACATCTACAACGATCCCAGCCTGAGTAGGCCGCGCTGATCGACAGCTAGATCTCGAAGGCCGATCCGGGGACGCTGCGTACGCCGAGCGTGCGCAGCGTTTCGCGTGCCGCCACCCGCTGCTCGTCGGCCAACCTCGATGGTGCAATGCGGTCAATCGTCGCTATCAGGAGCGCTGCCTCGTATGCATCGTCACGATCGGTCGCCTGTGCAAGTCCTGCCTCGAGCGTTTCGAGAGCGAGGTCGGATTGCCCGTCGGCGTCGAGGACCGAACCCAGGATGCGCGCGTACAGCGGTCCGAAGAAATCGACGTACTCCGCAGGTGTCTCCTCAGCGGCGGCCCTGAGGACTGCGAGACCTTCCGCTGGGTCACCGGACCGGCATGCGGCATCCCCGAGGTGAATCGACGCCTCGAAGATGTATGCGTCGAGCCGAAGCTTTCGTGAGGCTTCGATGGCCGAATTGAGGTACTCGGATGATCGTTCGAGGTCGCCTCGCAGTCCATACATACGACCGATGAGGACGTCGACGAACGCTATCCCTTCGTCGAAGCCCGATGCAGCATTGATGCGGCGCGCAGAGAAGAGCGGTTCTTCGGCTTCATCGAATCGGCCCTGGTTCACCAGCACTTCGCCGATATTGGCGTCGGCGCGAGCAGCCTCGACCATGTTCCCCACCTTCTCGAGCGTCAATCGGCCCTCCGTGTACAGATCGAGCGCAGCCTTCCAATCCCCTCGGTAGTAGGCGTACACACCGAGGTTCTGGGCGACCTGACCTTCCTGATTCAGACGTCCGTTCGTGCGGTAGATCTCCAAGGATTTCGTGGAGTTCGTCGCGCCTTCAAGCTCACCGAGCATGACCATCGAGTAGTCCAGCACCGACAGCGCACGGGCAAGTGCGAGATCGTCGTTCGCTTGTTCGGCGGCGTCAACAGCTGCGATTGCTGCTTTGCGCGCCTCGGCTGGTTTCTGCTGAGCTTGGCGTATCACCGCTGTCATCCCTACGGCGTCAGCCCAACGATGGCGCATCGCTTCTGTGCCGACAGTGCTCGCAAGCTTCCGAGCGCGAGTCGCCTCGGCGAGTGCTGCCGTATAGCGCCCGGCTCTCTCCTTCGCGCTTGCTCGTTTCAGCAGCACGCCACACAACGCCTCCGGGTCAGCTTTTGCGTGATCAGACGCCCGGCGGTACGCATCGAGAGCACTGTCGAAGAGACCGAGCTGCTCCCGGACATCCCCAAGGCTCGTCCATACCCTGACGCGATCGGCGTCGGAGATCCCGTCGAGATGACGAGCCGCCGCGAGTGCGCGCTCATATTGCGCCGCGGCAGCGGAGTTCGCGTACAGGTCACGGTTCCTGTCGCCTGCTGTGCGTGCGAAGCGCCACGCCGCCTCGAAGTCACCCCCCTCGGAGAAGTGCAACGCAAGCATGTCTGCTGCGGCGTCCTCCTCTCCTTTCACGCTCTCAAGCAGCAACCGACCGGCAGCGAGATGAAGCTCTCGCCGTAACCGATACGCAAGGCCTTCATAGGCGACATCGCGGACCATTGCGTGCCGGAACTCGAGACGAGTCGAGCCGACTTCGTCGAGGAAGGTCGATAGTGTCGCCCTGGTCGCCTCGTCCAATGTGATGTTCTGACTGCGCAACAGGTCGCGGGCGACGGTGACCCTGAAACTGCGACCGAGCACGGACAGATACCGCAGTACTCGACGTGCAAGCGGAGGCAGGTTGTCGATCTGGCTTCCGACAACACCGTCCAACGACGTCGGGAGCGACGACACATCACCCGTCTCGCGCACGATGGCGATCAGTTCCTCAGCGAAAAGCGGGCTTCCGCCGGCCCGCCTGGTCATGGTGGAAACGACATCGGGACGCAAAGGGGCAGCCTCGGTCGCGCTATGGATCATCTCGACGATGTCCTCGTCTGCAAGCGGCTTGAGGGGAAGCGCTTCGGTGTCGGCAAGCACCACATCTCGACTTGAAGCGAGCACTACCCATCCACGGTCCGGCGCGTCGATCGCTATTCGTTCCAGGAGCGCAACCGTCGCCGCGTCGGACCAATGGATGTCCTCGGCCACGATCACCACCGGTTCGGGCAAGGCGGTAGCCAACAGCTCAGCCACGACATCAATCGTGCGTCCGCGCCGAAACTGTGGGTCGATCGCTGCGGACTCCGGCGTCGGGGGCATCTCAACGTGGGCAACATCGCCGATCAAGGGGGCGAACGGAACAAGGTCGGGAGCAAGCGCCTCGATTCCGGCGATCACCTGTTGTGACATCTCCTGTTGTGTCGAGCGTTCCACACCAAGCAAACCCCTGACGGAGTCGCGCCACGGTCTGTATGGGTTGGCTGATCCGTATGGCTCGGACCGCACCGGGATCGCTCGGAGATCGGACTGTGACAGGGTCTCCTCGATCAACCGTGTCTTCCCTATCCCGGTTGGCCCCGTGACAGTGATCGCCGCGCCCGAACCGGGACCAGCGGCATCCACAGCGGATTGCAGCCGCTGCAGTTCCTCCCCACGTCCGAAGATCTTTCCCTCAGT
Source organism: uncultured Acidimicrobiia bacterium (assembly GCA_965368815.1). Taxonomy (GTDB): domain Bacteria; phylum Actinomycetota; class Acidimicrobiia; order Spongiisociales; family UBA5794; genus UBA5794. The sequence goes on along the minus strand of CBDUOH010000060.1, from coordinate 2,863 downwards.
CGACTGGGTCGCACGCGTCCCCGCCTCGCCTCCGATCGACAGAGCCCGCACAGGCGCCGACTTGCCCTTGACGTAGAACGGTTCGACGTCACGGTGATCAAAGAGCGTGAGCGAATCATCGATCACCGCCCGAGTGGCGTAGATCTCACCGGTCGGGGCGGCCGCCATGAGGCGTGCCGCCAGGTTCACCGTGTCGCCCATGATCGTGTAGGTCGATCGGCTGGCAGAGCCGACCTCACCTGAGAACGCGTCACCTCGATTCAGACCGATCTTGATGGCGAACGGAGTCTCGATGTCGGCGATACGGCGCGCGGCCCGCAGCGCTCGGCCACCCTCGTCGACCCTCGTTCGTGGGACACCCGAAACCAGAATGATCTTGAAGCCGCCAGCATCCACATCCGTGGCGAGGAACGTGATCTCCTCGTCGTCGGCGATGCCGGTCACTTGGGCGATGAGATGATCGATCGACCTCCACGTCGCATCAATGCCCTCTGTAGAGAGCAGTTCGTCGGTACCGAGCACCTTCACGAACACGACTGTTGCCTGCCGATGCTCGGAGTCCGGCGTGCCCGCCATGAGGAACGGCCTGAGCGCTGTTGGTATCAAGGTCTCCACATCCGAGCGAGAGGCATGCTCGAGACGAGGGCCCTGTGCCTCAGCTCGCGGCGTGCGCCACCGCAGAATCCAACCGTCGCCCTTGGGAGTCGGGGCAGCGTCGTCACCGATGAGTTGCCTCGTCGCCGCACTCACAACGATCTCGCCTGCCTCGGCCGTCCCCTCCATCTCAGTGACCTGTGTCACCGCGGGCCCGGCGAGGATGAGTTCCGAGTGGGATCCGTTGGCGCGGAACAGGTGGACATCACCGCTGTGGACACCTTGGGACATGCGAAGCGGTACCCGCCCGACCGACGTGGGGACCTCGGCTGCGGTCTTCAGCGCGGTTCGCATCTCAATGGTCGCTGCCACTGCCTGGTCGGCGTGGTCCGGTCCCTCGAACAGCAGCAACAGCGCATCTCCGCCGTACTTGAGGAGCGTCCCGCCACGGTCGGCTGCAAGAGCCAGCATGTCTCCGAACACACGGTTGAGAACCTCGGTGAGCTCCTCGGCACCCACACGCCCGAGCGTCGCCAACCGCTCAGAAAGCGCGGTGAACCCTGAGATGTCGACAAAGCACAATGTCCCGTCGACGACGGCCCATGCTTGATCGCTGATGCGGTCCCACTCGCGCAGATGTTGCACAGCGAACCGATCGAGTTCTCTACTGACGGCCACAGCCCTTCCCGTTCGTGTCCCATGAGGACACTACTCAGCACCGACGCGGTGCGATGGTGGTCTGTCGCTTCCCAGATTCACGGCCCAGGATCCGGTCTACGATGGCTCTACGTCGCGAAACAGGAGAAGTGCGCGTGAGAATCGCCGTCGGTAGGTTCAGCCAAGAGTCGAACACGTTCAGCCCGGTCGTCACGGACATGGATGTGTTCCGTCGTCAGGGATACGCCATCGGTGCTGACATCGACTTCAGGTCAGGTGGGCGGGACCGCAATCCGCTGTGGGCGTTCGCCGATGTCGCCGACGCGCGAGGGGGCGTCGAGTTGGTGCCGCTGGTCCGCGCTGGCGCAGGAGCGAGTGGCCGTGTCACGAAAGCGGCGTTCGACGAGGTCATGGCTGCATTCGAAGAGCAGCTCGACACCATGGGGGACGTCGACGCTGTCTATCTCGCCCTCCACGGAGCGATGGCAGCCGAGCACGACGATGATCCCGAGGGCCTGCTGCTTGAGATGGTCCGAAGCAAGATCGGGCCAGATGTGTGGCTCGTGGCCTCGACCGACCACCACGCCTGTATCACCCGCCGCAAGGTTGCCAACGCCGACATCATCGTGGGCCACCGTACCCAGCCGCACAACCCCTATCACACCGGGCAGGAGACGGCCGAGGCGTTGTTCAAGATGGTGGACGGGGACATGGAACCCACGGTCGGCATGCGGCGCGCCCCCATGATCACCCACCAGGAGCAGTACCTGACCCGCAAGCCTCCGATGAAGACCTGGTTCGATCTGGCACGCGAGATCGAGACCCGCCCGGGCGTGATCTCTGCCTCGACCTATCCGATGCAGCCGTGGCTCGATGTCGAAGAGGGCGGATGGGTCTCGATCGTCTACACCGACAACGATCCACAGCTCGCCGACGACCTGGCGAAGGAATTGACCCGCAAGGTGTGGGAGCTCCGTGAGGACCTCATGGTCCAGGATTCGATCCCGGTCGCGGACGCCGTTGCCAAGGCGGAGGCCGCTGCCCGAGGGATCGTGGTGCTCTCCGACACCGGCGACAGCGTCGCGGGAGGAGCAGCCGGCGACTCGAACGTGATCCTTGCGGAGATGATCCGCCAGAACGTGCAGCACACCGCCCTGATCCCGATGGTGGATGAGGCAGCCGCACTCCAAGCCGCCGAGGCAGGAGTGGGAGCGACGATCGAAGTGCAGTTGGGACGCTCGTCCGACACACGTTGGGGCGAACCGATCACCGTGACCGCAGAGGTTCTGAACATCGCCGACGGTGTCCTGGAAGCCGATATCAACGATGAGGCCCACGAGTTCGGCACGACCGCCCTTCTCAAGATCGGCAACGTCCTCGTGGGTGTGTCGCGCTATCGGACAGGTTCCGTGCTCAAACCCACCTTCTGGGCCCACCTGGGCATCGACGCCACGGACCGCGACTCGGTGCGGACGGTCGTCGTCAAAACGGCCTCGAACTTCCAGTACTTCGCCGACTGGACCGAGGAACTCATCAGGGTCGACACACCCGGCCACACCCAGTCCAGGGTTCTCGAGTTCGACTGGGTACGTCTCCCACGACCAGCCTTCCC
>CBDUOH010000059.1:0-12932 GCA_965368815.1 uncultured Acidimicrobiia bacterium | reverse complement strand
GATCTGCCCCTCACGACGCTGCTCGGCGGCCGGTACGGCGACGACTTCGTGCTCTACCGCGCCATCTCACAGCGGTCACCCCAAGAGATGGTCGACAACGTCGCGATGTATCGGGAGCAGGGATATCGACGGTTCCAACTCAAGGTGGGCGGTGATCCCGAGGTCGATATCGAACGCATCCGACTGGTCGGAGCGTCGATGAACCCCAGTGAGAAACTCATCGCCGATGCCAATACCGGTTGGCTCAGGCACGAGGCTGCCCGGGTCGTACGGGCGGTGAGGGATATCGATGTCTACATCGAGCAGCCATGTCTCAGCTATGAGGAGTGCGTGTCGATTCGGCGGAGGACGGACCACCCGTTCGTGTTGGATGAGACCATCGACGGACTCGACCAACTCATGCGAGCCCATGCCGATGATGCGATGGACGTGGTCAATATCAAGATCAGCAAGTTCGGCGGCTTGACCAAGGCGGTCCAGGCACGGGATCTGTGTGTCTCGCTCGGGACCGCCATGACCATCGAGGACTCATGGGGCGGTGACATCGTCACGGCCGCCATTGCACATCTTGCTCACAGCACGCCGACCGAGTTCCTTTTCACCGCGACTGATTTCAACAGCTACGTCACCATCGACACCGCAGTCGGCGCACCCCGGCGGGAGAACGGACGGATGGTTGCGTCGACGGCACCGGGCCTCGGCATCTCGCCCATCGAGAGCGTTCTGGGATCCCCGGTGTTCGATTCGGCCCGCTAGACAGGCGACACACCCGGCCAGCTTCGGAGGACGCGAGCACGTATGGACGCCCGAATCACCACCACAGGGGAACCCCTCGATGAACCCGGGTCGGCCTCGTCGGGGCTTCACAAAACGGCTGACAGGTCAGCCGGAGCGGAATCGATGACGGTTGTGACGGAGTAGCCCTGGCGTTCAAGGAACCCTGTCGCCACCATCGCCCGATAGCCACCTTCGCAATGCACCCAGATGTCCGAGCCAGCGACGTCGAGGCCATCTCTGGCAACAACCGATACGTGGGCGGGTGTTGCATCACGAATGATGCCCTGTGCGTGATCCGTGGGATCACGGACATCGACGATGTGCTCAGGTGCTGCGGCCACCATCTCTGCGAACGTCGCGGGTGTAGTCGTAGCGATCAGACCCGGCCCGAGCTCCTTGAGTCCAGCCGGATCGACGACACCGGCAATGGCATCCCATCCGAGCCTGACGAGGTGTTCACGAAGTAGCGATGCGTCGGCAGTGGACCCGACGATGACGATCGGGGTGTTCCACGGCAGCGTCCAGGCGACATACGTCGCATCCTGATCGGATGGTGGCGTGGATATCGAACCTGCGATGTGACCGGCCGCGTATTCATCGAAGGGACGGACATCGACGATGTCGTGCCCCGATGCAACCGCTTCGGCCGGGGTCATGGAAGGGACCTCGGCGTGAGACGGTCTGGGACCGGGGGTCAGATTCACTTCGGCCATGTGGCTGTAGTACGCGGGATACAGCCCATAGCCGGCCTTTTGCGTCCGGACGAAATCATCGAGCGTCGGAGCGATGCATGCGGGGTTCTGCCATCGCTCGGCTTCGATGGTGCTCGTCGTACCCGAGACGTTGGAAGCCGAACAGAACGACCCTGCGCCGTGTGTCGGGGCGACAACGACATCGACCGGTAAATCGTCCGCGAGTCCTGTCACGGAGCGGTATTGCAGACCGAGCAGTTCGTCGGTGGCGTCAGGACCCACCAGATCGGAACGGCCGACCGCTGCAACAAGCATCGAACCGCCGCTGAAGACGGCAACGGGCCCCTCCGGTGCCGTGAGGACATATGACGCATGGTGGAACGTGTGCCCGGGTGTGTCGACCACCTCGAGCCACATGTCGCCCAGACCGATGCGATCACCATGCGCCGCAGCGCGGTGTTCATAAGGTGCGCCGGAGCCTGCGGGTAAGACATAGGTTGCCGATGTGTCCCTGGCCAACCAGAATCCGCCGCTTACGTAGTCATTGTGGATGTGGGTCTCGCACACGGCCACGACATTGCCTGTGCCGATTGCCGGGCTGAATCGCTCAACATCGCGTTGCGGGTCGATGACCGCGACCACGCCCCCGACGTCGATCACATACGAATGATTGCCGAGGCTCGGCGTCGATATCTGGTCGACGGAGGCGCTGCCACTCGGGGTCGTGAAATCGAATCGCATTCCCTTCAAAGCCTACCGCCGGACCCGGGATGGTTCTCCAGCCGATGGAGCAGACCGCGCACGGCTACCATCGATCATCGATGATCTTCTCTGACACAACCATCAAAGAAAGCGTCGCCTCCGGGCGTATCACCATCGATCCGTACGACGAGGCCATGGTGCAGCCGTCCAGCGTCGACCTTCGGTGCGATCCGAATTTTCGGGTCTTTGAGAACCACCGATATCCCCTGATCGATCCGAAAGCTCCTCAGGCCGACCTCACCACGAACGTGACCGTGACCGAAGATGAACCGTTCATTCTGCACCCCGGCGAGTTCGTCCTCGGCTCGACGCTCGAGGTTGTCGGGCTGGCGGACGACATCGTGGCACGGCTGGAAGGCAAGTCGAGCCTTGGCAGGCTCGGGCTCCTCATCCACTCGACCGCAGGGTTCATTGACCCCGGGTTCACGGGGCAGGTCACCCTCGAATTGTCAAACGTGGCCAACCTTCCGATAGCCATCTATCCGACGATGAAGATCGGGCAGATCAGCTTCTACCAGATGACGACGCCAGCGGAGTTCCCGTACGGATCGCCCGAACTCGGCTCGAAGTACCAGGGCCAATCGGGCCCGACGCCGTCGCAGATGCACGTCGACTTCGGGCACCGCAGGCCATGACCCTTCCGCCTGCTCGGGTGGGTGCGGTGATGATTGATTGTGCCGATCCGGTCGCCCTCGCGGCTTTCTGGGGTGAACTGACCGACACCGAGCCGGAGTTCGTGTACGAGGACTACATCTTCATGACGAAACTCCCCGGCAACCATCTGCGGCTGGCCTTTCAGCGGGTCCCCGAGTCCAAACAGGTGAAGAATCGGGTCCACCTCGACCTCGGACACACCGACCCACAGGCGTTCATCCGACGTGTCATCGAACTCGGAGGCGCAGAGCTCGAGACGCTACAGATGGGTGAAGGACCGGCCTGGACCGTCCTCACAGATCCTGAAGGCAACGAATTCTGCGTCACGACCCCGCACGAAGAGGGTTAGCTCGAGCCACCACGATCGGTGAGGAGCACAGTCAGGTCACCGATCGTTGCTTGAGCAGGGGTTTCGACCTTCCTTGCCAGATATCCGAGCCCTCTGCCCGCATCGGTCATCGAGGTCACAACACCCACGTCCTCACCATCGATCACGAGCGTCGCACCAACGGCAGCGGGAGATTGCGAGGTGAGCGACACGAGCCGGCGAGGCGGAGCTGCGCCTCGGTGATAGACCCTCGCAACAAACTCCTGGCCGGTGTAGCAGCCCTTGTCGAATGACACCGTCTGGTCGACCAGCCCGGTCATGGCGGGGCTGACACCCTCAATGATCTCTGCCGACATCGCTGGCCATCCCGATGCGATACGAATCGCATCGAGTTCCTCGCTCGACCGGATCACCGCCGAGGGAGGGACACTGACGTTGGGACCCACCACATCGATCCCGTCGATCCCCGGCCATGGAGTGCGGGCCACGATGGGGGCATCGGTCTTCTCTCCTGCACCGCCGCGCCATGCCACACCGGGCCATGTCGCTTGTGTGAAGGTCACATCCGTCCGAAAGAGCAAACCGTCGAGGCGTGCACGGACACGATCCCCGTATCCCTCCTCGATGTCGAGGGTCAGGCGATCATGTCCGATTCGGGTGACGCGAACGAGGGCTTCGATGAATCCCTTGGCGTCGAGGATGAAGGACCACGCCGAGCCGCCGAGCCCGATCGCTTCGATGTCCTGAGTCAACTGGGTCTGCAGATACGACCGGGCATCAGATCCTTCAACAAGGACGATGTCGCGGACGATCGGGGTTGCGGCGAGTTCGAGGGCCATGCCATCGAGGTTAGGACCCGGTAGCGGCCGCGCAACCGGTCAGATGGTCGATCATGAACCTTCCCTAGAACTCCTTGCCCTCGGTGAGCCAGAGCGAGAGCTCGTCACGATCCGGAAGATGCAGCGTGCCGGACTGCACGAAGTACGCCGTGTCGACGTAGTTGATCGCGGCCGGATCGTGGGTCGCCATCACGATCGTCATCCCGCGGTCTGCGATGTCGCGCAGCATCTGGAGGATGCCTGCGCCCGTCACCGTGTCGAGTTCCCCGGTCGGTTCGTCGGCGAGCAAGTATTTCGGCTCGTGCACGAGGGCTCGGGCGATCGAGACGCGTTGCTGCTCGCCACCGGACATCTCGTCAGGTCGATGGTCGAGGCGTCCTCCCATACCGACGGATTCGAGTGCTGCCTCGACCCGCTCACGGGCCCCCGCCCCTCGCTGGCCCGAGAGTCGCATCGCCACGTCCACGTTCTCCCTTGCCGACACCAGCCGCAGGAGTGACGCCGACTGGAAGACGAACCCGAGTTTGGACCGGCGCAGCCGTGCAGCAGCCGCCTCTGAGAGCTGATCGACGCGTTCGCCATCGATCCAGATCTCACCCTCATCGGGACGTTGGAGCAGTCCGAGCATGTGCAGTTGCGAGGTCTTACCCGATCCGGACGGTCCGAACAGTGCCACGAACCTGCCCTCGCCGACCACGAGGTCGACGCTGTCAGCACCGATGGCACCGTTGGGGTAACGCTTGGTCGCCTGCCGTAGTTCAAGGGTCATTCGTCCGTCCCCTCCGGTTGGAGAAGGATGCCGTCATCCGTCAGCTTCACGATGACCTGATCCGTGATCCCGGCCTCGATGATCATGTCGCGCGGGAGCTGGATCATGCCGCGCTGGTCGATCGACACGAGCTCGCTGGCTCCCCGCTTGCCCTGGGTCGCAACCCGGCCGTCAGCGATGCGGACCACCCGATCGGTCCGGTTGGCGATTGCAACATCATGGGTCACAACGAGGATCGACAATCCACCTTCGTGCGACAGGGTCCTGAGCAGTTCGAAGATCTCGAGCGACGTCTCCGTGTCGAGCTCACCCGTCAGTTCGTCGGCGAGGAGGAGCTTCGGCCCCGGAGCAAGGGCGACGCAGAGAGCAAGGCGCTGTTGTTCACCGCCTGAGAGCGTGTGCACCGGGGCGTGGGCCTTGCCACGCATCCCCACCGCCTCCAGGAGGGCGAGCGCCCTCGACCGTCGCTTCCGGCCGCCGATTCCACCAAGGAGCAGCGGCAGCTCCACGTTCTGGGCCGCCTTGAGATACGGCACGAGGTTTCGCGTGTAGTCCTGCCAGACGAACCCGACATCACGCCGGTAGTACCGGGTGAGCTCCTTTGGCGTTATCTCCGACAGGTCACGATCCGCCACCACGGCCTTGCCGGCGGACGGTTTCTCGAACCCCGCCAGAATCGTCAGGAGGGTTGATTTCCCTGCGCCCGAGGCTCCAACGACTGAGACGAACTCGCCCTGTTCCATGCGTAGATCGAGACCCTGGAGGGCCACCACCTCGAGGTTGCCCTGCTTGTGGATCTTGATCACGTTCTGGCATTCGATGATCGCACTCATCAGCGTTCCCCCTCCCTGAGCACTTCACTCATTCGGCGGACGGACACCCTTCGGGTTGCCCACAGGACGGACACGATCAGCAGCACTCCGACGATCCCGATGTATGCGACGAGTTGCACGGACGGAATCGCGATGAGGATGGGCGGTTCGATCACCACCGCGGTTTCACCGAGCTGGAGGAACGGCAACATCACCATCACGAGCGCGACACCACCAAGGACTCCGATGGCCGCCCCGAGTCCGATGACGACGAACTGCTCCAACGCAAAGGTGACGCCAACGGATGTTCGCTCGAAACCCAGCGCACGGAGCACGCCCATCTCCCTCGCCCTGCGACTGACGGCGAGCAGCACGTAGCCGGTGACACCGGCGAGGGCGAGCACGACGCCAACCGCCGCGCCAACGAACAGAATGGCGACGAGCCCGACCTGAACCGGCCGCGACGAGAACGATGCCTCAGCAGCACCGATCGTCCACACCTGGTCAGGCTCCTCGGGCATCTGGGCAGTGGCCCTCCGCACGACAGCATCCGGATCCTGTGTCGCGACCCACAACTCCTGTGGCGATTCGACCTGGGACAACGACCCCGTCAGGGACCACGTCGCGGCCCCGTTTGTCCAAGCGTTGAACGCCACGATGTCGACGATCATGAGACCTTCCCTGCGGGCGTCGGTGGCAGTGGGCACCTTCTCGACATACCCGACCAACTCGCCGTTGAGGATCTGGGCGCCCACCGTGTAGCTCGACACATCACCAGGGTTCAGTCCGCTGTAGGCGCCGACCTCCCTGTCGATGAGGACGTACAGGTCGGCGGGGATGAACCGCAGATGCGGCACCAGCGGATTGGCTCTGGTGCGGCGTGCGGGGAGCCGCCACTCAAACGCATCTCCCGACCGGTTGAGGGGCGACGCATCCAATTCGGATTGTGTGGGACGGGTTTGCCCAGGGGGCATCTCCGAGAACCGGGTTTCCATGGCGGCGTCGGCCTCGCCCAGCGCCTCGACAAGACCGTTCGTCGGCGTCATCGGCGACAGGTCGAGCTCCTCGGAACCGGATGGCCCTACCGCCCTGACCGACGTGAACAGCAGTGTGTCGTCGTCGACGATGAAACCATCCGCCGTACTGGATTTCTCCAGCCACATCGCATGAACAGTCAGTGGAGGTTCGGGAGGGTCGGGGTAGTTGTTCCGCCCTGCGGTCGCGAACTCGACCCGGACGGTACGCCACTCCGTGTCGGTGAAATCCACGTCGGCAGGCATGGTCCACACACGAGTTCTCGCATCGATCACCTTGACCATGAGTCGATAATCGCGGAGTTCCTCGGCGGCGCCGGCGGCGGCTTCTTCCGCCACCGTCGGGGGTATCACGACGCCGTCCATCTCCAGTGCCGTGGCATCGATGGGTAGATCGATGCCGACCTTCGGAGCCTCGCCGTCGGGTCGAAGCAGCGAGAATATGTCAGATGCCTGGGCCGCACCGAAGTCACTTCGCCACGAGACCACGTTGCTGAATCCGACCGGATCAATCGCCAGGACCTCGGCGCGCCGCGACGACAGGCGAGGGGCGCCCACGGTCCGGACCACCGGTGTCGCCTCCGAACCTTCCGGCACCGTCGAATAACCGGCATCGGCACCGACGATCCGCACGTCTGCGCCAGCGGCGAACGCAGCCCGGTCGGTGTAGGACTGCTCGAGGGTCGCCGCGTACGTGAGAGCGAACGCCCCCAGGCCGGTGGTCACCCACACAAGCAGTGCAAGGCGCCCGTACGGAACGGGGTTGCGTCCGAGGTGCCACCCTGTGAGGGCCGTGGCCATGGACCTGGGCTTGGTGAGCAACCAGCCCACGAGCTTGAGCACATAGGGGAAGACACGGAGCAGGATCAGCGCCCCGGTGAACAGCAGGAGTGCGGGGAACACAACCGCAAGAGGATCCAACGTCGCCTCGCCGGTCGTCTGGTTGATGAAACCTCGGAGCCTGAGCTGGATGAGGAGAACCAACGACAAGGCGATTGCGAACAGATCGAGGTTGTACTTCTGCCACACCGATTTCGTTCCCGGGCGGGTCGCAAGCGACCGCAGCGCGAGCACACCCCTCCTCGCATACGGGATCACCGCGACACCCATCGCCATGAAGGTCAGAACGCCACCGACGATCATGAACGGAAGCACCGATCGTTGCTGGGCGACCTCGAGTGGATCGCCTCCGGTGAGCGTCGACAGCGGAGGGATGCGTCCCGTGAAGCCCACGAGCCAGCGCGCCACCACGGGCGCGAACAGGGCGGACAAAGTCGCAATCACGAGGGACTGACCGAGATGGATCCCGACCGTCTGGACCGATGACGCACCCCGGGACTTCAACAGCGCGATCTCGGAGCCTTCGCGCTCGACGGTCATCGCAGCCGAATACACGAGGAAGTACACAGCGCCGCCGACGACCAGAGCGAGCATGGCGAGAATCGGGCCACCGACGACGACTGAACGCGTCGTGAAGTCGTCCAACAGGATCGTGATGAATGTCGTGGTCGGAATCTCGCCCGACGAATCGCGCGACACCTTGGCTGAGAACTGGACGAGTCGGCTCCGGAACTCGGTGATCTCATCGAGCTCGACGAGGTCGCGCTCGAGCGGTAGTCGCCATCGCTGCGAGACCGCGATGCCGGGAAGACCACGAGTGTCACGTCGCCAGGGGTCGATCGACGGGTCGGTGCTTACCGGGGCGAGCCACGCATCGAAGACCGTTTGGTCGAGATACATCATCCCGTTGGGATCGTCGACACCCCAGATGTTCGCTGTTGGTTCCGTCGCCGTCACGATGGCGGCGACTTCGACCCATTCGAAGACCGTGGGGAGACCCGAGAACGGCTTGATGAAGAACGTGTCACCGATGTCGACACCGATCAGTGTCGCAACGTCGGTGCCGAGCATGACCTTGAGTGGCGCAAACTCCGAGCCGGACGTCGACGCATCCGTCGTGTAGGCACCCTCGAGAATCTGCAGCTCGTTCGCGAGATCAGGCGTCGTGAACAACCGCAGCTGCGTGGCCTCGCGGGGCGGTTGTGGGAACGGTGGATTGGGGTATTCGGAGGGGTCAGCGCCCGACTCCTCCGCCCGGTCGTACTCGTCCTGCCACGCATACGCACCGGCGATGAAGTCTTCGAACTCGTCGGGCCCCGATGGAATGACCACGAACTCGCGTGTCTGGATTCGCTCCTCGACGGTCGGGTACCACGGTTGGAGCCACTCCTGTCGGGCGGCCTCGACAACCGAACGATTGAGCTCGCCCACCGATGCCGCGTACGGGCTGATGTTCGAGAGGCCCTCGACGTCGACCTCCTCGTCGAGGGCGTTCTCGATCGAAAACTTGAGGTCGACGGCGAGAACCGAGGCCTCATAGAGCGGTACGACGACGAGGAGGGCGATGACAAGGGTCGAACCGAGGAGGGATCCGAACAGAATCCCCTTCTTCGCCCATACACGGCGCACGACGAGGGCGAGATATGTCGCAATTCTCATCTATTGAGTCCCTGAGCCTCCGGACCGTGCCACACAATAGACCGCCGACGTGTCGGCGCGCCAGTGTCGTTGTATTCCATGGTGATTGAGAGGGTCACCGGCGGTATCCACGCGACACGCAATCGTCGGATCGGCCCCAGACGGACCGTTTCACGTCGCAAGACCGGGGAGTTCGAGCTCCGTGGCCCTGTGACAGCGGACGTCTGTGCCACCGACGCTCTGCATGGGAGGTGGCGTTGTGTGGCATAGGTCGACGGCGTACGCACAGCGATCGACGAAGACGCAGCCCGACCGGTTCGTATCGACGAGCCGTGGAGCTTCACCGTCGATGTGGGTCAGGCGGCCGGGATTCATGCTCGGAATCGAGCCGATGAGTCCACTCGTGTACGGGTGCTTGGGATGGTGGTAGAGGTCCGGCGCGGAGGCATGTTCGATGATGACGCCGCCGTACACAACGGCGACTCGGTCCGCGACCCTCGCCACCGCTGCCAGATCGTGGGTGACGAGGATCATGGCCATGCCTCGTTGATCGCGCATGTCGACGATGAGATCCATGATCGCAGCGGCCACGGGGGCATCGAGTCCGTTCAATGGCTCATCCGCGATGAGGAGGTGCGGCGCCTTCGTGAGCGCTGCGGCGAGCATGGCGCGTTGTGCCATGCCGCGTGAGAGTTGGCTGCTGAACGCGTTGAACAGCCGCTGCGATTTCGGCAGCTGCACCTCGCCGAGGGCGTCGAAGACCCTGTCGTTGATCTGTTCCGGTGTCAGGTCGGAGTGGTAGTCGAGGGCCTCACCCGATTGGACGCCGATCACCTCGACCGGCATCCAGGAACCGACCGGGTTCTGGAACAGGAAGCCGACGTCGGTGCCGATCTCCTTCGCCCACGCAGTGTCACCGATGTCGTCGAGGACGGTCCCCGCCACCCGGGCCCGCTGCTTGTCCGCCCTGCGTTGTCTCCATTTGCTTCTCCGAGACCGTTGTCCGGTTTCCTCAGGCCTGCGATCACCGCCCGGGTTGTGTGACAGTTCTCGGTAGCGGGTCGTCCCACCGATCGCCTTTGCTCCGGGTGACAACAACCCGAACGGAGCCATCAGCGACAGCGACTTGCCCGAGGCGGACTCTCCCACCAAAGCAAGCGACTCCCCTTCGTGGACGTGGAACGACATCGCAGGAATCACCTCGACCCAACCCGGTCCGAGCGCTTCACCGGAGTCGGCGATCGGGCCTGCGATGCCACGTACTGCACGTTCCTCATCGAAGACCGCGACCCTGATGTCAGAGACCTGAAAGATGGGGCGGGGCAACAACAACCTCCTCGTCACCGGCCGTGGTCGCTGCGACGATCCCGCCGACCACTACCAGCAGTATGCCCGCCCAGGTGACCCCGTTGGGACTTTCATCCAGGAACACGAGTGCCCACAGCACAGCCGACGCCGGTTCCAGGTACATGATCGTGCTCACGATCGCAACGGGAATCGTTCGATACACCTCCCAATACGCCACGTTCGCAATACCCGTGAAAATCACGCCGAGTATGAGAAACGTTCCGATCTCGTCGGGATAATCGACCACGGCCCGAACCGTTGCAGGAGCGAGGACGACGCTGGCGATGGTCAGTTCACCGATCGCAAGGGTCAGGCCGCCGAGCTGTTCGGATGCAGGCTTGGCGACGATCATGAGCCCGGTCAGGAGCCCTCCGGCCAACAGCGCCACGAGGACACCTTCGATCGAGACCGCGTCCTCGCGGCCGACCGACCACGGTTGGACGACGAGCACGGTCCCGATGGCTGCGATCGCCAGCGCAAGCCATAGGCGAGGAGGAACCCGTTCTCCCAGTATCGGACCCGACAGGACGGCAGCGGCGATCGGGCCGAGATACATGACGGCGAGAGCGATGGCGACGGTTGTGAGCTTGATCGCAGCGAAGAAGGCCACCCAATGGGCCGTCAGCAGGAGACCTGATGCCACCACGCGCCATCGCTCGGCACCGGGAAGTCTAAGCCGCCTCGTCGCAGCAGCGAACGCAACGAGGGCGATCGCGCCGAACGTGACCCGGACCCCGACGAGTCCCGCCGAAGGCACGTCGTTGCGGACGAACAGAGGAATCGCACCCCAGGCGATGGCAACCCCGGCAAGGAGAACGCTCGCTGCGAAGGGCGAAAGGTGACGCGTCGGCATCAGGGAAAGCTAGCGAGACGACGACGGACACAAGGCGGATGCCGCCGATCCGATCACATGGGGGATTCGGCTCGACCCATGTCTGCAAAGAGCGTGAACTCGGGGAGGAAGGTCATGTCCACCCGACCGACACCGCCTTGACGGTGCTTGGCGATCACGATCTCCGCGACACCCTTCGATTCGATCTTCTCCGGGTGGTAGTACTCGTCGCGGTAGATGAACATGACAACGTCTGCGTCCTGTTCGACGGCTCCCGACTCACGCAAGTCACCCAGGCGGGGGCGCTTGTCTTCTCGAGCTTCGACACCACGGTTGAGCTGGGATACGGCAATGATCGGAACGTGCAGCTCACGAGCGAGGTTCTTGAGCGACCGCGAGATCATCGCGATCTCCTGCTGACGGTTCTCCTGACCCGATCCACTCATCAGCTGGAGGTAGTCGACGACCACCAGATCGAGGCCGGGTTTGCGGCTGAGCCTTCGGCATTTGGCTCGGATCTCGGTGACGGTCAATCCGGCCGAGTCGTCGACATAGATGTTCTGTTTGTACAGAGCACTCGCGGCGTTCGACAGCTTGGTGAAGTCGTTCTCCGTCAGCTTCCCGGTACGGAGCCGCTGCGAGTCGATCCGGCCCGTCGAGCACAGCATCCGGGTGACGACCTCTTCGCGGCCCATCTCCAACGAGAAGATGGCGACTGTGTTCCCTTGGAGTGCCACGTTCTGGGCCATGTTGAAAGCAAGCGCGGTCTTGCCCATGCCCGGCCGTGCAGCGACCACGACGAGGTTCGGGGCGTGGAGTCCTGCAAGTTTGCGGTCGAGGTCACGGAATCCGGTCGAGACACCGGTGACCTCCGCCCCATTGCGATGGCGTTCCTCAGCCTCCTCAAGTGCGCCACCGAGCAGTTCATCGATCTGCTGAAGCCCATCACCGACACGCTTTTCTGCCACGGCGAACACCGCACGCTCGGCTTGGTCGACCACATCATCGATTGGTTCATTCGTCTTGCCTGCGATGACACCAATGTCGGCACCGACCCGCATCAGCCGACGACGCAGGGCATGCTCCTCGACGATCGAGCAGTAGTACTCGACGTTCGATGTCGTCGGGACGGCGTCGATGAGGTTCGTGAGGAACTCGATGCCACCGATTCGGTCGAGCGACCCATCGCGGCGAAGTCCTTCCGAGACCGTGACCGCATCGATTGGTTGACTCGAGTCGAAGAGACCCTGGACGACCTCGAACACCAGCTGGTGCGCGGGTGTGTAGAAGTCCTGGGCATGGAGCGATTCCAGAGCCACGTTGACGGCGTCAGCGGACAGGAGAACCGAACCGAGTACGGAGACCTCCGCATCGATGCTGTGTGGCGGCACTCGGGTCGAACGCCCGGATTGGGGTTCTAGGAGTGTGGTCACCGGTCCTCCTCGGCGGTCGTCGTCAACGTGGCTCCCACCATTGTCCCTGTCGTGTGTGACAGGATCGGTGTGTCAGCGCCAGCGTGTGCGAGTGTATGAACTCTCGGCACGTCCGCAAGCTCAGGGACCGCATAGTTTTCCCGTTCACGATTGTTTGTCGCGAGCTGACCGATTC
>CBDUOH010000058.1:0-13463 GCA_965368815.1 uncultured Acidimicrobiia bacterium | reverse complement strand
ATCGGTGGTTCTTGAGGTGCGATGTGGGTGAGTGGGCGTTGGGGGACTCGAACCCAAAAGTATCGACCTGAATCCAGTTTGCCCCGGTTGAACGGCTTGGGCAATGAGTCGTGTGATTTACGCGAGTCGTTTTCGACCGCGACGAAGCTTGGTCATCGGTGATTCTGGAGGTGCGATGTGCGTGAGTGGGCGTTGCAGGACTTGAACCTGCGACTTTCGCCTTGTAAGGGCGACGCTCTAGCCAACTGAGCTAAACGCCCCAGTTGTCGGGATGGTACCTGACGTCACCCCGATACTGGGCCGATCACCGACGGATGATCCGACCCAGATCGTCCATCAGGGTTTCGACGCGCTTCTGGACGATCTCTTCGATCAGGTCGAGCGGAACCTTGGTCCCGTCGTCGAGGGTGATGAGTGGGTTGAGGTCGTCGCCGCTCACCTCGACGAGTTTTTCCCGGGCTTCACGTGCTTTTCCGGCTGCGAACAGCATCTTTTGTAGCCATCGGGCTTCGCTGTCCTTCTGTTTGTCGATCTTGCGCTCTGTCCGCGTGTCTACCGCCACATTGTCTCCAGGGGGTCGTCGGGTGGTGCTCCTTTCAACCTTACAGGGTCTTCCCGACGGATTTGACGGTCCTTTCGACCCAAATCGCGCCACGTATCGTGCGGTGATAACCACGCTCAGTAGTCAAATGGTTCGGGCGGCCCATGGGTGAGATGGTCAGCCGAACGTATATTCGAAGGACTATGAACGTCATCGCAACAGCATCCAGGCGCATCGTCAGCCGACTCCATACGGTGTCGAGCTCCGATCGAGGTGCAGCAATGGTCGAGTACGCCATGCTCATCGGGCTCATTGCGATGGTCGCCATGGTCGCGGTCACGACGTTCGGTGAAGCACTCGCCGACAAGAACACGGGGATCGCCAACAGCATCGCCGATGCCACCGGATCGGTGACGACCACAACTTTGTGACGTCCTGATCCGAACGGTTTCCTAACCACGACAGCCGCTCCTCACTCCCGGAGCGGCTGTTCCGTTTCCAAAGCAGCGATGGCCTCGGCTTCGTCGTACCTGCTGACGATGAGCCGGACGCCGCCGAGCGGGGAGAGCGAGGGGAACGCACCCCCAGCGTTGTCGGTGACGACCCGGGACTCGATGCCCATCGACTCCAGCATCGCGGCCGCAGTGCGAGCTTCGACCTCGTTCATGAATCGCGCAATCTCGACGTTGTCGGGCATGTGGCTCCTTCGGGCAGTCCGAAGCGTACCGGTTGCACGGGATGCCGACACGTGTGCAGTCTCGGACCGCCTGTAGGATTGGTCGGATGAACGTCGCTGACCTGCTTGGTGCCCTGGACTCCCGCTTCCCATTTGAGTCAGCCGGAGCCTGGGACCGGGTCGGACTCCAGATCGGGGGGACCGCGCGGTCCGTGACCAACGTCGGCGTGTGTCACGAGGTGACGCCTGGGGTCGTGGACGAGGCTGAGACGTCCGGCATCGATGTCGTTGTCTCGTATCACCCGCTGCTGTTCCGCCCGACGACGTCGATCGTCGAGGGCACGGATGCCACCGGGCGGGCGATGGCTCTCGTGCGAAGCGGCACCAGCCTCATCTCGATCCATACGGCCTTCGACGTCGCCCGACCGGGGACCGCCGATGCGATGCTCGCCGAGCTCGGCCTGTCCGTCGCTTCGACGTTCGGTCCTGTCGACGATGAGGGTGGCGCGGACATCGGCCGGATCGCACATCTCCCCGAACCACGCAGCATCGGGGACCTCGTCGAATCCGTCTCGCAGGTCACAGGAGATGCATGTCGGTACAACGTCGACCCATCCAAGGTCGTCGCAAGCATCGGGGTCATCCCCGGATCCGGTGATTCGTTCGTCCCGTCGGCGATCGGGAATGTGGACTGTCTGATCTCGGGGGATATCTCCCACCACGGTGCGAATACCGCCCTGGCGGCCGGGATGGCAATCATCGATGCCGGCCACGTTCCGTCTGAACGCGCTGGCGTGCGAGCGTTGTACGCTGCCGTATGCGAGGTGGTGCCCGGCGCCACATCGCTGAGTGATGACGCACACCCCTGGAGGGCATGACGTGAACCAGATCCATAGCCTTGCCGATCTCCTCGATCTGCACGAGATCGACCTGGATATCGATCGTCTCCTTGAGGAGCGCGGTTCGCTGCCGGAGCTTGAGCGGTACAAGGCTGCCCATGGCGATGTCGAACGGCTCACGAAGCTGAAGGCTGAAGCCGATGCGGAGCTCAAAGCAGCAGACCTGGGATTGGACAAGTCAAACGGCGAACTCGAGATCCTCGCAGCCAAGGCTGCAGCCGAACAGAACCGTCTGTACGCAGGTGGTATCTCGGCGCGGGACGCCGATTACCTCCGGCGTGAGGTGGACATGTTGTATGCCAAGGTGTCGTCGATGGAAGACGAGGTCTTGCACTTCATCGAGCTCAAGGAAGCAGCCGAGCAGCGGGTCCACAAGGTCGCTGAGGAACTCGAGGCGTCGGTGACCGAACGCGATGAACTGAAGAACGTCATCACCGAGAAATGGCGGGCCATCGACAAGGTGCTCGAGGCGAAGGAAGCCAAGAAGGTCGACGCCGTCAAACTCGTCGACGACCACTACCTCGAGATCTACGACGACCTCCGGTCACACAGGACCGGGCGAGTGGTGGGTCAGCTCGTCGACGGGGTCTGTGGAGCGTGCCACCTGTCGCTGTCCCCGGGAGAAGCGTCGCGGGCGGTCAAGGATGATCCGCCTCGGTGCATCCACTGCAACGCCATCCTCGTGACCTGACCGATGCTGTTCTGGCACATCGGTGCCTCGGTGGCCTTTGTGCGCTACGCCTTTCGGGATCCCAACATGGATCTGCGGTTCCTCGGCGTGGGTGCGATCCTTCCCGACATCATCGATTTGCCGCTGGCGATAGGCGGGTGGGATACCTTCGGCACCGTCAGACTGTTCGGGCACTCCATGGTGTTCTCAGGAGCCCTGATGCTCGTCGTCCTCGTCGTCACACGCAGAGGATCCTGGAGAAAGCGGCTCCTGCTGCTCGCAATCGGTGCCCTGGTGCACCTTGCCCTCGATGCGATGTGGCGCGCGCCCGAGACGCTGTGGTGGCCATTCCTCGGATCCGGCTTCACGACATCGGGATTTGCCACCTACGGGGCCTATGTGGCAGAGCTGGTCCGCAACCCTCTGGTGTGGCTCGGGGAGGTCGTCGGCATCATGTACCTCGTGTGGCTCTCCTTTCGGTCTGGTCTCGGGGAGCCCGCAGCTCGAACCGCACTACTGCGGACGGGGATCGTTTCAGCTCCGATCGAGCGTTCGTGACGTCCGGTAGAGCCGCACGCTTCTGAGACCCATTCGTGCGGCGATGAAGACGAGGACGACCGCGAAGATGCGCCGGAGGACCTCCTCGTCGAGCACAAGTGCCGTCTTGGCACCAAGAACGGCACCGACGACTCCTGCCGTTGCCACGATGATCATCAGGCGCCAGAGCACCCTGCCTTCCCTGGCGTGGGCATAGCCTGCCAACAACGTGGTCGGGACGATGATCGCAAGCGAGGTCCCCTGCGCGGCGTGCTGGCTGAACGCAAACACGGAAACGAGCACGGGGACGTACACGACGCCGCCGCCGATTCCCAGCATGGCTGCCATGCTGCCCGCTACCGCTCCCAGGACGATGTATCCGACAACATCGATCACAACGCCATCCTGACTGCTGCGACGGCGATGACCGCCGTGAACGATGCTGCGAGCATCCACTCCGGGACCCGCTCGAGGTATTTGGCCCCGAGCCAGGCACCGGTCGCCGATCCGATGAACATGATTGCTGCGACGGCCCAGTCGACGGATCCACCGATGCCGAACGTGATCAGAGCAGCCGAGGCGGTGATGGCGATGGTTGCCACCGAGGTTGCGGTGGCCGAGAACTGGTCGATACCGAGCCACAGGACGAACGCAGGCACGATCACAACACCCCCACCGATTCCAAGGAGTCCCGACAGGTAGCCGGCCACGACGCCGAGGACAGCAGCCTTGAACCAGTGGATTTCCATCCCGCAACCGTAGTGCAGGTCCGTTGTTGACCTGTCTCGGTAACCTGATCCCATGGTCACACGATTTGCTGTCTGGGTGGGCGCGTTCGCGCTGGTTGCGGCAGGGTGTTCGAGCTCGACGAGCGAGATTGCACAGCATGCGACGCCCGAGGGTGCTGTCGTGTCCTGGTTCAACGCCGTTGACGGTGGCGATGTCGAGCGTGCTTCGGCAGCCATCCAGCCCGAGTCGCTCGCGCTCATCCTCGGAATCGAGAATGGCATCTCGACCGAGGACCTCGCCGCCTACCTGTCACACGGCGTACCGCTTGAGTTGCAGAGATCCTATTGGCAGTCGTTCAGTGACGGGTTCACCGAGTTCGCAAACAAACCGATCTCGTCGCTCACCGTCGGGCAAGCCGAGCAGTTTGTCTCCGAGGGTGAGACCTTTGCCAGTGTCCCTGTGACGAGCGGTCCCACGACATCGTCGGTCGTCATCGTTCGACAGCGACGCAACGGTTCGTGGGAGGTGGACATGGTCGCATCGCTCGGCGACGGTTTCTCCAAGCTGCTTCTCGACCGTTACGAGGAGCTTGGTTCCGGTGAGGCGCAGGACCGCATCCGCATCGCGTACGCCGAGGTGGTGGAGCCCTCGCTGTGGGCGGCCCTTGCGGATGGCTCGTTCGGCGATGCCTTTGCTCGAACGGCACTCACCTTGCTGAATCGGATCGAACAGGACAACGCGTAGGATCCGGTTCGCTCTGGTTGCGGCTCTGATGACTAGAGCTTGCGAAGGTTCGGTATGACCTCGGAGCCGAGCATCGCAATCGTCGATTCCTGATCCACCGCCGTTGTCTGGATCGCGACGATATCGGCCCCGACCTCGGTGATCAGAGGCGCGTAGACCTCGAGATAATCGTCTGCGCTGTGGACCGCGCTGTAGAGCGACAGGATCTCATCGCGATCCATCTCGTCGGCCCGAATGCGCAGATCCATGGGGTCCACGGCCTCGAGACGTCCCGGTGCGCGGAGCCCTCGCCATGCGCCCAGCGTCGTCCATGCCTCTTCGGGATTCGAGGCTCGAATTGACCATCGCGACGCGAGAATCGTCGGGGCGGTCCGCCCTGCCTCGGCCGCTGCCTCCCGAGCAGGATCGATGACCCGTTCGAATGTGACCGCAGGTTGCTTGACCGAGGTGATGATCCCGTCTGCCTTTGTGGCGGCGAGCACGGCCGACTTCGGTCCGCCAGCCGCCATGAAGATCGGCAGATCGTGAACCGGTGGGCTGTACAACTTGGCTCGGTCGGTTGTGTACCACTCGCCTTCGTACGTCAGTTTCTCGCCATCGAGCAGGCGGCGCATGATCTCGAGGGCTTCGTTCATACGCGACGCACGTTCCGCGTACTTCGGGAAGTGGTAGCCCAGAGGGCCCTCATTGAGGTTCTCGCCGGTACCGACGCCGAGGTTGAATCGTCCACCGCTGATCCGGTCGATGGTTGCCGCCGCCTGTGCGACCACGGCCGGGTGATATCGCCACAGGGGAGTGGTGACTCCGGTCGTGAACTCGATGGTCGATGTGGCTTGTGCCATCGCGGCGATGGTGGCAAAGGCGAACCCTGATGCACCGACGTCGTCGACCCACGGGTGGAAGTGCTCTGAGACCAACACCATGTCGAACCCTGCCTCTTCGGCGAGGACAGCGTGCCGGATGAGCTCTTCGGGTTGGAACTGCTCGTGGCCTGCGAAGTATGCAAATCGGGTCATGGGGTGAGGGTACATGCTCGCCGCCGGCAGGTTGCCGGGACGGTCAGGGTGCGTTTGATCCGGAAATCCTTGGGAAACCCATGCGATGTTGCAAGAGTCATACCCGAGGTATCCGACTCTGGGAGGAAGACAGATATGCCCGTGTACTCAAGGAAGCTCGTCGCTGAGCTGCTCGGAACGTTCGTGCTGCTCGGTTTTGGTGGATTCGCGATCATCGGTGCGACCGCCCAGGGTGGCTCGCCGCTGGTGGTCATAGCTCTCGGCTTCGGGCTCGCGCTGTTGGTTGCCCTGTACTCATTCGGTGAGATATCAGGAGGACATTTCAACCCTGCGGTCAGTCTCGCTGCGCTGCTCGACAAGCGGATCGACGCCTCGATGTTCATCATGTACACCGTCGCCCAGGTTGCAGGAGCCGTCCTTGCCGGTGTAGCGCTCGCGGCGGCTGCTTCGAAGGACTTCGTTGCTTCAACGGCCACGCTGCCCAACGAGGCTCTTGGCGTCAGCAATCTCGATGCGTTCCTGCTCGAGATCCTCTTCACCGCATTCTTCGTGACCGTCATCCTCAAGGTCACGGAAAGCGCCGGATTCGGATCGACGGCGTTCCTTGCCATCGCTCTGGCGCTGGTCGTCATCCATCTCGCCGGTGTGAGCCTCACGGGTGCGTCGGTCAATCCTGCACGCTCACTCGGTTCGGCGCTGGTCGGAGGCGAACTGACCTCGATCTGGATCTACCTCACCGCACCGTTCGTGGGTGCAGTCGTTGGGTGGGGCTTCTTCAAGCTCGTCACCGGCGACCAGAACGCGTAGAACGAACATCGAGAGAACCGACGAAGGGGGTCGCCGAGGCGGCCCCCTTCGCTGTTCGTGAAGGGTGAGTCGGGGTGTAAGCCGGATCCTGTCGTGGACGGTCATCTATCTGGGACCGACGTTGCCGTGCGGCCTCGAGCGACCTACCCGGAACGTATCGGACGGGCAGCCCTGTTCCTGTTCGGTCTTGCTCCTGACGGGGTTTGCCTAGCCGACGTGGTCTCCCACGACGCTGGTGGGCTCTTACCCCACCGTTTCAGCCTTACCTGTGCCACAGCCCGAGGGCTGGGGTCATCGGCGGTTTGCTTTCTGTTGCACTTTCCATCGGGTCGCCCCGCCTGGGTGTTACCCAGCGTCATGCCCTGTGGAGTCCGGACTTTCCTCGACTGTCACTGACAGCCGCGACCGTCTCCCCGACTCCTGAGGAACCGTAGCGCTCGTTCGGGCAATCCGGCTCAGGTATTTCGCCTTCGGTATCCCACGGAGCCGCCGATAGGTCCGAGGACCGCGGCGCCGATACCGAACACGGCGATGCCGATGAGGTTGAGACCTGCTCCCGAAATGGTGACCACGGTGATCAGGAAGAACAGGATCAGCGCTGCCACACCACCGGTGAGCTGGGGGTCGGTGAGGGCGAACCGTCCCGCAACGTATCCGGCGACGAAGAAGCCGAACAGGAGGATGACGATCTGTACTGCGGCGTTCTCGCCGACCCCGAACAGAGCAACAAACAGCACAAGGCTGGTGAAGAGCCCGGATGCAGCGCCAAAGCCTATGGCTGCCCAATGGAGGGTGCGGAATTCCATGAATCGGTAACTCTAGAGCGTCACCGGCAGTCCCGATCGGGGAACTATCTCGCCGTTGGCGACGTCTTAGAGACGTAGCAACCAACCGAACAAGCGAGACGCCCTCATGCAAACGATCGACGACACGTCAGAGTTCGAAGCGCTTCTGGCCCCGGTACTGGAAGAGCGACCGTGGGCGGTGTTCGCTGCCTGCAAGAACGAGACATCGATGAAGTTCTTTCCACAGACGCGCGCCGAGGAGCGTGAGGCTCTCGCCGTGTGTGCGATATGTCCGGTCGTCGACGATTGCCTCGACCACGCCATCGAGACCAACGAGCGGTACGGGGTGTGGGGCGGTACGACGGAGCGGCAACGCAGGAAGATCACTCGATTCGCCTGACCAAACGGGTCGAGCCTCCCAAGCAAGCGATGTGTGGGCCGGTTCGCCGGTCCACTCTCGCGTCGTGGCCGGTTCGTCCTCCCGTCAGCTCGATAGAGTGCCGACATGGAACAATTCTCATGGGCGAGCATCCTGACTCCCATCATGGCCGGGGAGGATCTCGGGAGGGAGCGCGCGGCAGCCGCAATGGCCGAGGTCATGTCCGGCAACAGTACGCCGGCACAAATGGGTGCGTTCATCGTCGGACTCCGCACCAAGGGTGAAACGGCATCGGAACTCGCAGGCATGGTCGACGCGATGATGGATGCCGCCGTTACGGTCGAGTTCTCCGAGCCCGTTGTCGACGTGGTCGGGACCGGTGGTGATGGATTCGGGACGTTCAACATCTCGACCACAGCCTCGTTCATAGCTGCCGGTGCAGGCGTCAAGATCGCAAAACACGGCAATCGGGCTGCGTCCTCGCCGACTGGGTCCGCTGATCTGCTCGAGACGCTCGGATTCGATCTCGATCTGACGCCGGAGGCGACCAAGCAGTTGGTCGACCAATCCCGCTTCGGCTTCTTCTTCGCTCCGCGGTATCACCCCGCCATGCGCCATGTGGCAGCCACACGGAGTGAACTCGGCGTACGTACCGTCTTCAACTTCCTCGGTCCGATGTGCAACCCCGCGGGCGCGCGGATGTGCGTCGGCGTCTCAGATGTCGGGCTCGCCAGGCTGATGATCGAGGTGTTCCACGAGCGAGGGGTCGACCGCGGGTTTGTCGTCTGTGGCGAGGACGGCATGGACGAGATCTCGATCTCCGCGCCCACGAGGATCTTCAGGCTGGTTGATGGCGAGGTGACCGAAGCCGAGTTCACTCCCGAGGACTTCGGCGTCGCACGGGCAGACGTCGGGTCGGTCGTCGGGGGAACTCCCGAGGAGAACGTCACGATCACACGCTCGATCTTGGAGGGGCAAGACGGGCCGCGCCGTGACATCGCGCTCATGAACGCCGCACCGGCGGTCGTGCTCGGAGGCAAGGCGGTCGGTTTCCTCGATGCAATGGCGGTGGCTCGCGAAGCTATCGACTCAGGCGCCGCGTTGCGGGCACTCGACGATTCCTTACGATTGAGTCAACAACTCTCGGATTCGTCCAGCTAGCGGGACTTCACGGGTACCGTGACGCCATGAAACGGTTCCTGCTCCTGATGGCAGTCCTCGGTTTGCTTGCTGCGGCGTGCTCATCCGCGTCGCCCGATGCAACCGACTCGACGAACGGGTCAAACCCCACATCGCCGCCGTCGTCGACCGTCGGGCCGACACAGCCCTCGACGGATTCTTCGACCCCGGGTACGTCTTCGACGAGCAATCCGACGCCTGAGGGTCCGCCAGCCCCTGATTTCACGACGACATTCGCGTCAGGAGAACAGTTCGCGTTGTCCGATGCCGCCAAACCGGTCTATATGGTGTTCTGGGCCGAGTGGTGACACACCTGCCGGCGGGAGTTGCCCGTCATCGACCAGGTTGCAGGCGACTATCAGGGTGACTTCGAGTTCCTTGCCATTGCATGGAAATCAGAGCCGTCCAGGGCGGCCGAGCGAGCTGCAGAACTGTTCTCGGACAACCTCAAGTGGGGCATCGATGAGAGCATCTTCAACCTCTATGGGATACCGGGCCAGCCGGCATCGGTGATCGTCACCAACGGTGTGATCGTCGATGCCTGGTTCGGTGCCATCGGCGAGGGCGAGCTGCGCGCGAGACTCGACGCAGCTCTGGCGGTCAGCTCCTAGATCCCGTCCGCCTGCCAACGACGACGGCCCAGACGATCAGGCCGATGCCGACGAAGACACCGAGTCCGTACCACAGAACCGGCCCGCCACCGAGCGAGATGCGGAGTGGCTCGGTGAACAGCCTTGCACCTGCCGTGATGGCGAGGGCGACCCCAGCAGGCAATCCGGGGGATGGGCGACGATGGGCTTTCCACTGCGCAACGGCAATGGCACCCACCGCGATGACGATCGCCGTGTAGATCTCCACCGGATGACGCCCGATTGCACTGCCTTCGAGGGTCATAGCCCACGGAAGACCCGACTCGGACCCGAGGCACTCGGCTGTGGCGAGACACCCGGCGTGCCATCCCGCCATGGCGGCCATGGCAGCGGGCGCGACGGCGTCCAGAGCCGCGATCAGGGTTCTTCGTGATACGTAGGCATAGACGGCGAGCGCTCCGAGCGACGCACCGACGGTCGACACACCGGACCGGATCAGCACGATCTGGGCAGGATTGGTGATCGGATTGATGCCTGCCGCTGCCATTGAGACGAGGCGGCCGATGATGATTCCTCCGACGGCTGCCGTCAACGCTGCGTCCCAGATGTCGACAGCGCAACCTGCCGCATTGCCGCGTTTGGCCTCCCATCGGACCATCAGCCACAATGCAGCCGCGGCTACGGCTGCACGCGCCAGAAGCGAGAATTCCATCAGCGGTCGATCTCGTCGAGGAACCGGGCCAGCGTCGGCTCGTCGATGATGCCGCGATGGGTCGCCACAAGGGTCCCGTCGGCGGCGAAAAAGAAGGTCACCGGCACACCGGCACCGCCCCCCAGGTCGATCGGGATCCTCCCTGATGAGTCCGAGACATGCAGCATGTCGGCGTCTGCGAGGTAGCGGCCGATGAACTCTTGTGCCCCACCCGGTGTGTCCTTCACGTTGAGAGCGATGAACGTGACGTCAGGGTGGAGTGTCGACCCTGCCGCAAGCAAGGGGGCTTCTGACCGGCATGGCAGACACCACGACGCCCAGACGTTGACAACCGCGGGCGCATGTTCGGTGACGGCGGTGGTCAGTTCATCGATCGTGACCGCTGGAGGTGCGTCAGGCAGGGGCCCGTCGAACGATGGCGAGCAGGCCGATGCAACGATCATGATTGCCACGAGAACCGAAGGCAGTGCGAACGGGTTGGTGTGGTGCCTACGCACGGCGACGTTCGAGCTCGGCGGCGACCTGCCGTGCGTCGACGTCGTGGGCTCCAAGCAGTGCGACCAGGTGATACAGCAGGTCTGCGGTTTCCTCGACGATTCGGGTCGGATCCCCGTGCGGCTCGTGGTCCTTTGCAGCGAACGCGACCTCACCCGCCTCCTCAAGGACCTTGCGCGCTGCGAAATCCGCGTCCGCAAGCAGTTGGGCGGTGTAGGACGTTTCGGGGCTGGCACTTCGGCGATTGGCGACGGTTTGCACGAGGGTGTCAACGGCCAGACCGAGCGTTTGATTCCCTGGCTGGTCGGCCGACACCGAGTCGCTGGCCTCGGGAAGGATGGGTGTGGTGTCGAAGCAGGATCGGGTCCCTTGGTGGCAGGTGGGACCGGCTGCATCGGCTCGGATCAGGATCGCATCAGCGTCGCAGTCGAGGTTGATCGACCGGATTGTGAGCGTGTTGCCGCTTGTTTCCCCCTTCATCCAGAGCCGTTGCCTGCTGCGGCTCCAGAAATGCACTTTGCCGGTGGCAAGGGAACGATGCCACGCCTCGGCGTTCATCATGCCCAGCATGCGAATGGACCCATCGGAAGCGTCCTGGACGATGGCTGGAATCAGCCCTGACCCGAAATCGGGAGCCGGGGATGTCACGCGACGTTCCTGACCGGTATGCCGGCTTCGCTCAGCGCAGTCTTGACGTCGGCAATCGTGTAGTGGGAGCGGTGGAATATCGACGCAGCCAGAACCGCGTCGGCAACGCCTCGGTCGAACACCTCGATGAGATGGTCGGGACCGCCGGCTCCACCCGAGGCAACGATGGGAACGCTGACCCGCCTCCGGATCGCATCGAGCAGTGCGAGGTCGTAGCCGTCGTTCGTGCCGTCGCGATCCATCGAGGTGACGAGGAGCTCACCTGCTCCGAGTCTGACCGCCCGCTGTGCCCAAGCGACAGCATCGATCCCGGTGTCGACCCGGCCGCCAGACGTGTGGATCGTCCAGCTCCGTCCGACCCGCCGCGCGTCCACGGACACCACGACACATTGGGATCCGAATGCGCGAGCACAGTCTGCGATCAGGCGCGGGGACCGTACGGCAGACGAGTTCACCGCCACCTTGTCGGCCCCGGATCGCAGCACGGCCTTCATGTCCGAGACCGACCGCACGCCGCCACCGATTGTGAGTGGGACGAAGACATGTTCGGCGATGGCACGGATGATCCCATGCATCGTTTCCTGACCGCCCGGGGTGGCACCGATGTCGAGCACACAGATCTCGTCTGCCCCAGCCTGTGCATACGCGGTGGCGAGTTCGACCGGGTCACCCTCGTCGGTCAAGTCGATGAACTGTCTTCCTTTGACGACCCGGCCGTCCTTGACGTCGAGACACGGAATGATTCGCCTACGCAACACGGCGCACCTCACGTGTCGACGCAAGGAACGCATCCAACAGGGCGAGTCCGTCGTCCCCGGATCGTTCCGGGTGGAACTGTGTGCCGAACACACGCCCGGAACGGACGGCGGACACGAAGTCGCGATCCCCGTACGTCGTCGTGGCAGTGACCGCTGGATGCGAGGTATCCGTGAGGGCGTATGAGTGGACGAAGTAGAAGGTCGCGGACCTGTTCGAAGGCAGGAATGGATCTCCCGAGTGGCGCACGTCGTTCCAGCCCATGTGGGGGAGTGGCTTGGCTGCAAGTCGGGTCACCACACCCGGGAGGATTCCCAGACCGTCGGTTCCGTCTTCTTCGGAGTACTCGAACAACAACTGCATCCCGACGCACACGGCGAGCAGGGGACCCCGATAGTCGCGAAGCTCTCGATCGAGTCCGGTTCGCACAAGGGTCCGCATCGCTGGTGCGGTTGCTCCCACGCCGGGGAGCACGACACCGTCGAATCGATCGAGAGCAGTCGACGAGTCGACAATCGTGACATCGGCGCCCGAGACGATGAGGCCGCGTGCCATCGACACCAGGTTGCCCGCCCCGTGGTCCACGACGGCGATCGAAGGTCGGTCCCGACCCGTGGCGTTCACAGGGCTCCCTTGGTCGAGGGGACGCCACTGCGACGTGGGTCGAGCTCGGCAGCGTTCCGCACGGCTCGTGCGAGTGCCTTGAACACGGCCTCCGCGATGTGGTGATCGTTGGTCCCGGAAGCCTCGACGTTGATCGTCGCCCGAGCCGTGCGAGCAAAAGCTTCGAGGCTGTGGCTGATCATCTGTGTCGAAAGCGAACCGATTCGGTCGGAACTGAATACTGCGTCGAACACGAGGTAGGGTCGACCCCCGAGGTCGACTGCCACGCGTGCGAGCGCTTCGTCCATCGGCACCGCGGCGTCGCCGTAACGCGAGATGCCAGCTCGGTCCCCGAGTGCATCGTCGAGCAGGCTGCCCACGACCAGCATGGTGTCCTCGACGGTGTGGTGGTCATCGACGTGGAGGTCGCCTTTGGTGGTGATGTCGAGATCGATGAGACCGTGGTGGGCGAACGCGGTGAGGAGATGGTCGAACATCCCGACACCGGTGTCGATCGCGGCGATGCCGCCCCCGTCGATCGTCAGCGTTGCGCTGATGTCGGTCTCGCGGGTCGTGCGGGTCGTCGTTGCGGATCGGGTCATGGCAGGAGCCTCCAGAGTGCGTCGATGAGCCGGTCGTTCTCGTGAGGGGCTCGTACGGTGAATCGAAGATGTTCGGATATCGGACTCGGCGTGGG
>CBDUOH010000057.1:0-13695 GCA_965368815.1 uncultured Acidimicrobiia bacterium | reverse complement strand
TCCCCGGCCGCCACGCGCACCGCGAACGCACCATCCACACCGAGACCGACCAAGGCCTCACCCACGGCGACGAAGGCTAGAACCTAGAAACCCTCGATGGCCGAGAGCAGGTTTGCATAGTCGTCGGTCCACAGCGGCGTTCCCGGATCGGCAGCTATCGGCTTCCATGTGGCTAGCTCGGCCGCAATCGACCCATCGACTTGTCCCTCGTCGACCAGCACGATCCATGTTGAATACTTCGTCGTCAACGAGTACGACACCAGACCGTTCGCGCCACCAACACGTGCGACGATGGGTTCGAGGTCGAAGTACCGGTTGGTGATGTGGACTGCGATGGCCCCGGTCGGTTCCATCCTGTCGATGTACATCGCGATGGCCTCGCTGGTGAGCAGGTG
Source organism: uncultured Acidimicrobiia bacterium (assembly GCA_965368815.1). Classification (GTDB taxonomy): domain Bacteria; phylum Actinomycetota; class Acidimicrobiia; order Spongiisociales; family UBA5794; genus UBA5794. The sequence goes on along the minus strand of CBDUOH010000057.1, from coordinate 13,300 downwards.
AATGGGGATCGCGTCGGAGCTGAACGCGTCAAGAACGACGACATCGAAACCTCCACCCGACTCGGCCATACCGACCCGCCCATCGACGACCTCGGTAACGATCAATCCGCTTGCGTCGTCGAGGAACGTGAAGAACGCCGGATCCTCGGCGATGTCGACGACCGCCTGGTCGATCTCGTAGAACCACATCTCATCGTCGGCGTCGTTGTAGCTCGCGAGGGTGCCGGCACCGAGACCGACCACTGCCGTGCGGCGATTGGCGATCTCGTCGGTGGCGCGCATCAGACGGCCGACCCCACCGTCAGGTTCGTAATAGATCGTGGGAACGGTCGATATCTCAGGCTCGAACTGCTGCTGGCCATGCGTCGTCGAGCCGTGGACGAGACGATGGAACCCGTCCACCTCGGTCACCTTGAGGACACCGAAGAACGATCTCGTCTGATGGAGCGTCGGCTGCACCGCGGTAATCGCCATCAGACCGAGGATGCCGACGCTCAGCCAGATGAACGATTGTGGCCAACGTACGAGTACAACGAACAACGCCGCCCCTGCAATGAGCAGAATCCCCGTCACCTGTGACACCACCCCGAGAGATACAAGAAACGACACGGCCGCGGCTGCGGCAATCAGACCGACGAAGATCCCCGTGGCGGCAACGGTGCGCTCGGGCGTCCGCCCGTCCCTTCGTAGCACCACCAACGCCGCGGCCAAGAGCAGTGGATATTCGATCACGTCGTTGAAGATGAGAGGAGCAACCAGGGCTACTGCGACACCTCCGACGAGGCCACCGATTGAAACCCACACATAGAACTCCGTGAGCCGCCAAGCATTCGGTCGCAGCGCCGCAAGCTCGAAGTGGACTGCTTGGATGAGCATTCCGAACCCGGCAAGGTGCACGGCAATACCAATCACGAGCCACCACGAAGACCACAATCCGATCGGAATCGACAGCATCACGGGAACGACCGATGCGAGCGCGATCGTTCGGACAATCGGTGGACAGGCGGCGATCGGCTTGGCGAACGCCACCACGAACGTTGCGAGATAGATCGTGAGGGGCACGACCCACAGCAACGGGATGGATGCGACATCGGTGGAGATGAATTGGGTCACAGCGAGGAGAAGGCCCGACGGAACCGCCGCCGCGACGGTCCACCGCATCCGCTGTCGCCACTTCGGTCCAGCGTCTCGCTCCTGCATCGCGGATGCAGCGGGGGCGTTCTCGTTGCCCACCTTCGCGGCGACTGTCTCCCTGCGTGTCCGGTGACGCAACAGTGCTGCCGCAGCGAGCAGAACCACAAGCGTTGCGTACCCGACGGTCCAGTACAACGCCTGCTGCCGCAGTCCGAGCAGCGGTTCGACCACGAGCGGATATCCGAGGAGACCCACAACGCTCCCGACGTTTCCGGCGGCGTAGAGGAAGTAGGGCTCGTCGCTTCTCGGGTGCGTGGTGTCGGCAAGCCAACCCTGGAGCGTCGGGCTCAGGGTGGAGAGCGCGACGAACGGGAGGCCGAGCATTATGACCAACAGCCCGAGGAGCCACATGGTCTGACCGGTCGGCGGAGCGACCCAGCCCATCGGAATAGACACCGGGAGCACAAGGACACCGACGGCGACAAAAGCAATCTGGATCCACGGGCGCGAGCTCCACGGGAGCGTCCGCCTCCCGGCATGGGCGAGCAGATAACCGATGAGAAGCGCGAACTGGAAGAACACCATCGCGGTGTTCCAAACCGCCGGACTGCCCCCCAGATCGGGCAGCACCATCCGCACAACAAGGGGCTCGACGAGGAACAGCAGAGCGGACGCCAGGCCAGCTGCGGCGATGTACACGACGGTGGTGATCCGATGATCGTGTGTCGGCGCTTGAACCGGCGCGGTCATGAGGGGTGAGGATTCAGGCATGGTGCATCATCGGTCGATCGGACGCAGCAGGCAAGGACTCCAACACCCGAGCCGATACGAGCTGACCGGCTGGAACGTCCCGATCGAAGATCAGATACCGACGAACGGGTCGTCGTCCTTGCCCGGGACGTCCTCCCCACAGAATTGGCACGCCGCCAGGCTCGCGGGAACCTTCGTTCCACAGCCGCCACAGGTACGACCCTGCGGGCGCAGGCGACCGTCGACGTTTCCGTCAGACGCATCGAGGTCCCGGATCCGATCAACGAGCTGGTCCTCGGTGTACCCGTTGTCTTCGAGGAGGGACCACATGGCGTCGACGACGAGCAGGAGACGATCGATGCGTTCGTTGACGTCGAAGAGCTCGCCCCGCCCATACGCGGCAGAACGGCGAGCGGCTTGTGACGCCACCCGGGCCGATTGGGCTCCGTGCTGCCCGAGAACATAGCCGGTGAGAAATGTGAGTCCCATGGGTTGTTGTCGGCAGCCACTCGTGTCGGCTTGACAGAAAGGCAACAGCCGATGGTCGGTTCGAAACCGCGGTATGTCCGTCGGACGAGCCCGGGACGGGGAGCGTTGGGGCGAGGAATCTCGGGCTCTACGAACGGGCCTGGGGACCTTCCACCACGATCGGGTCGGTGAGGACTGTCCTGCTCGTGTGGTACGCAAGATCGACGCTTGGCTCGTTGGCGATGCTTGTCAGCAGTGTCCGCCAGAAGGCATCGTCGACACCGCGCCGTGAGCGGGCCTCGACCAGGAGGCGGACTGTGAGGAGTACGCCACTGTCCTTCGTGTTGACGTACACCATCGGTTTGAGCTCCTTGTATGAGATCAGATAGTCGCGGGTTGAACTTGCAACCCGTTGTTGGCGGCGCAACACGTCCTCGTCAAGGGCAAGCGGGGCGATGGCTTGCCGGATCAACTGTTCTGCACGCTTCCAGTCGGACTCGAACGTGACAAGCACGGGGATCTCATGCCATATGTGGAAGAACCCCTCGGTGAAGTTCGCCGTCGGATGCTTGAACAGCGTCCCGTTCGGGACATGCACGACCCGACCAGTCGATTGGTCGGCATCGACCCAGTTGCGAATCTCGAGGACCGTGAAACGGAAAGCCCGCAGATCGATGACGTCACCGGCGGTGCCATTGATCTCGATACGGTCACCGACTTTGAACGGCCTGCGGAAGACGATGAACAGCCATCCCGCCAGATCGAGGAACACGTCGGCGAGGGCGATGGCAAGCCCGGCGCTGAGCAACCCGAGAAACGTACCGAGATCGCCGAAGAACGGGAGCCACACCCAGGTGACCACGACCACGAACACGACGGTCGCGAGATACGTGGAAGCCTTCCTCGCGCGAAAGACGAGATCAGGGTCGGTCATCTTCCGGCTGAGCCAACGCGCTGCGATCCACCGCGCGATGACCAGGGCGATGAGCGTCCCAAGCGTCGTCGCCATTCGGTACGCGACGTCCGCTGAGATGCCCAGCGTGGTTTCGATCCAGTTCCGCATCCTCCAATCGTAGGGACTGCGCCAGCCCCGCGCCTGAGGGCAGCCACCCGTCGAAGAGCACCTGACCGTGACTAGTCAGAACGGACACGGTGTTATGTGTCTTGGGGATTCTCACGAATGGACGATGGAGAGACATGGAACCGACCACCACACCAGACCCGAGTTGCTTTCGGTGCGAGCGCCCGGCGCTCACATTCGACCCGCAACACCGTCCCCTGTGTGGACGTCATGCAACGATCTTCCTGGGTGCCGCCCGCATGAAGAGGTTGAAAGATCGCGACGTAGCACGGTCGGAGAAGGCATCCGACGACACGGAGTAGCCGTCCCCGACCGGACGGGCCACCGTGTCAACCCCTGGTCCCGCATGCAAGGGCGGGACCAGGGGTATAGGTTCTGGTTCGATGTGTGCCGGGTCAGGCTGGTGGCAACAAACACTGGTGGACCACTGCACAACGTGGTACCATGAACACTTACCGTATGTACGTTTGACAGGGGGATCCGTTGTCCAACCCACGAATGAAGCGCATCACCGGTCTGATTGTGATGATCACGGCCGCACTTGTCGCCATCGCCGGAGCCGCCCTGGCTCTGCCCTCCGACTCCACCTCCGACGACACACTCCTGGTGTTCGGGTACGACGAGGCCAATCATGTCCTCGTTGCCGGCCAGAGTCCCACCGACGGACCATATGACTGCACCGCGCCGGACGGCCCACTCACCGTGACATACGGATCGGTCATCGACGACCTCATCCCGGTGGACATGCTCGCAAACGAAGACCTCAGTCCCGTCGAATTCGGTAACCGCTCGCCCGAGGACGTAGGTCCCGACTATGAGCCTGCCGACACGCCAGCACCGTACGCCGGAGCAGACGGTACATGCGGCCTCAACGGCATCACTGTCGCCGGTCCGAACGGCCAGATCAATCACGGCCAGTTCATGAAGGCGTTCCACCAGCTGATGGCGATGAAGGGCCACGGTTGCCTGAACAGGATCATCGCACAGAGCGACCTCGGCAAAGGCGACACTCAGAAGCTGCGGACGGGTGACGTCGACCCTGCTTTCGAACAATCAGACGAGGGGATCATCTCCCTGTCGGCAGCGACGACGGCGTGCTCGCACGGCAAGGACAAGCCCGAGGACCATCCATCCAACGCCAAGCCTGACAAGCCGGGCAAGGACAAGAAGCCCAACCGCGGACGAGACAAGTAGCCACGACGCAGAGCTCAGGTCGTGACCAGTCGTTCCTGACCCGCAGGGCTACTCCACGCTGATGGTGAACACCCCGTCGCTCACTTCGCCAGCAACCATGATGAAGCCGTCCGACCACTGCGTCTGACCTTCCTCGATCAGGGCGACACCGCTGATGGCGTCGGGGTTGGCGATCACGATGCTCGAACCACCGCATTGCGGGGGGAATGACTCAGCGAGGGCTGAGCAGAGTCGCGCCGATGATCCCTCGGCGACGAAGTACCCGCTCAGCACGACAGGTCCGGCGCCCTCGTACCGGGCTGCGTCGGCAACCGGGACTCCATCTTCACCGAACCCTGCGGAACCAACGGGTTCGTCACCTTGGTTCGGTGGGAGCACGGCAGGCTGTCCGGTGCCTGGTGTGTCGTTGCAGTCCTGCGCACCTTCGAGGCACGCAGCACCAACGTCGGGCATCGGTGCATCAGTGTCGTCGTCACCGTCGTTTGCGGTACAGGCCGCGACCGTGAGAATGATCGTGGCAAGGACCGCCATGGCCATCGATCGTTTCTTGAAAGAGAACATGTGAGCCTCCATCGCTCTCATTGCGTTCGTGTTGTTCCGCTCTGACGACGAAGCATCCCGATCGGGTTCCCGACGGTGCCGAACAGCGGTGTCCTCAAGACGGCTGACTGTTCGTGAGTAGGGTGAAGTGGGAACCAACCCCACCCATCATCAAGGAGCAACCATTGAGTCACTATCTGTTGGCGCTGCACTCGGGCGGCGAACGGTCGCACGGACCTTCCATGACACCAGAAGAGATGCAGGGGTTCATGGCAAGGATCGAGGCACTCGAGACCGACATGCGAGACGCCGGGGTCTTCGTGTTCACGGGTGGACTTCACGGCGTAGACGCAGCCACCGTCGTCCGGTCGCACGACGGCGAGGTCACCACGACCGACGGCCCGTACGTCGAGTCGAAGGAACACATAGCCGGTTTCTATGTCATCGATGCCGATGACCTCGACGCAGCGGTCGCCTGGGCCGGCAAGGTCGTCGAGACGGTCGGTGCCCCGATCGAAGTCAGACCGTTCTTCGACGCCAGGTCAGCCTGAGCGTTGACGTCACCGGTCCGACCATCGCCGATCCGGGTGCGTGGGCCGCGACTCCTCCGAACACCCCAACACGGGGAGGCGCTGATGGGTACGGTTGGGACATGAAACAGGTAGCCGACAGGGTCTACTCACTCGGAACAAAAGGTCACAACTTCTACCTCGTGCGCGAGGGAGATGAGCTGACCATGATCGATGCGGGTTGCTCGAAGGAGTGGCACGCGCTCGAGCAGGCGGTCAGCCGACTGGGCCTTGGGTTGGGCGCAATCTCAGGAGTCATTGCGACGCATGCCCACGCCGACCACTTCGGCCTTGCACGGAAGGCGACCGAAGAAGGCATCGGCGTCGAGGTGCACGAAGACGAGTTCACGCGAGCGACGGGCCGGTACCGGGGCCGTTTCTCAGCGGGGGCTCGAGACCTTCCCTTGTTCAGGATCCACACGCTCAGAACGTTCCTTCCGATGGTCAGGGCCGGCGTCATGAAACTCAAGTTCCCCCCTGCGGAGTCGATCGGCACATTCGCTGACGGCGATGTGCTGGATCTGCCGGGGAACCCGCGGGCTGTCCACACCCCCGGGCATACCGAGGGTCATGTCATGTTCCACCTCGCCGACACCGGCCTGCTGTTCACCGGTGACGGGCTGGCAACCATGAACCTCCTGAGGCCCGGAAGCGGCCCCCAGATGCTCGCTGACGTGTTCCACCTCGATGCCAACCAAGCGAGACGTTCGCTCGACGCCATCGTCGGACTGCGAGCCGATGTACTGCTGCCCGGTCACGGGCGGCCCTGGAAGGGGTCCCCAGAAGACGCAGTCAGCATGGCAAGAACCGGATGATCATCCGAACACCGATTGTGGAACCTGGATCTGGGACATGACAGAATCGTGATTGTGCCGGACACATACCAACTGTGATCACCGATACCGACCGCCGAGCCCGGTTCGAAGCCGTCGCGGCTGAGATCGCCGAACCCGTACAGCGGTTCCTGCGGCGGCGCGCGCTCCCTGACGACGCCGACGACGCCTACTCGGACACCCTCTTGATCATCTGGAGGCGCCTCGACGATGTACCGACCGATGCCGTCCTGCCATGGACGTACGGAGTGGCACGTCGGGTCCTCGGGAACCAGCAGCGAGCCAACCGGCGGCGTCTTCGACTCGTGGAACGTGTTGGCCACACCGAGCCTGAGCGGTGGGCTCCGGACGTTCACGACGACGACTACCCCGAGGTCAGAGACGCACTCGCCGCGCTCCCTGAGTCAGATCGCGAGGTGCTGACGTTGTGGGCATGGGAGCAACTCGAACCGCGCGAAATCGCTGTCGTGCTCGAGACCACAGCCAACGCAGTCAGTCTGCGCCTCACACGAGCCAAGGCGAAGCTCGCTCGCGAACTTGAGCGACAGAATCCCTCTCCATCCGGACACAAACCGGTTGAGACGAAGGAGGAGCATCGATCATGAATGACGAGCTACGCAACAAGCTGCAAGCCATTGACCCGATGCCAGCCGACGTCCCCACTGAAACCGTGACGAGCCGTGAAGGTCGTCACCGTCTGGAGGACATCATGTCGACACCAACGAAAGTACAACCATCCCCAACAACACGGTCACGAACCCCGTGGTATGCAGCGGTGGCGGCCGTGGCCGTAGCCGCCGTCGCAGTCACCGTGATTGCGACGGGCTCCAACGACCCAGCACCGGTTGCTTCGGCCCCGATGCAGCTGGAGGCAGGCGAGTCGGATGCCATGGCCTCGTGCATGGTTCTGACGTCGGAAGCCCTTGCTCCCATCGAGGTGGCATTCGCAGGCACTGTGACCGCCATCGATGGCGAAACCGTGACTCTTGAAGTGACGAAGTGGTACGCCGGAGGCGACACCGACACGGTCGTCCTCACCGCTCCTGCCGGGTTGGAAGCACTGATCGGCAGCGTCCCATTCGCCGTCGGTGCCGATTTCCTGGTCTCCGCGAGCGATGGAGTGGTGAACTACTGCGGCTTCAGCGGACCGGCGACAGCCGAGCTTCAGGCGGTCTACGACGGTGCGTTCCCCGGTTAGATCCCACCCGACAACCAACCACGATCGGGCCGTCCTTCGGGGCGGCCCGATCGTCGTTCGTGGCCCTGCCACCACCAATCATGCATCGACGCAACGGCCTATCGTCCCGTCATGACCAACACCATCTTCTTCAACGGTCCGATCTGGACGGGAACCGGGGTCCAAGCGACATGGGTGTCCGTCGAGCGCTCCACGATCACCTCTGTCGGGGTCGGGGACCCACCAACGGGTGACCGGTTCGACCTCGAGGGACGCTGCCTTCTTCCCGCGTTCCAGGATGCACATGTCCATCCACCGATGGGTGGGCTGGATCTGATCCGATGCAATCTTCACGACCTGTCTCCGAGCGACTATGCCCGCACTGTCGCTGCATACGCCGACACGAATCCCGACGCTTCCTGGATCCTCGGTGGCGGATGGCCGATGAACGCCTTCGAAGGCGGTATTCCACATCGACGCATGCTCGATGCGGTCGTGCCCGATCGGCCGGTCATGCTGATGTCAAGCGAGGGCCACGCTGCCTGGGTGAACTCCGTGGCACTTGAACTGGCGGGCATTGACGCCTCGACACCCGATCCTGCCCACGGCCGCATCGAGCGAGACGCTGACGGAACACCAAGCGGCACCCTTCAGGAGGGAGCAATCGATCTTGTGGAACGATGCGCCCCGCAGGACTCCGATGTCGAGGTCCGGCGGGCCATACTTGCAGCCCAGGACTACCTCATCGGACACGGCATCACGGGCTGGAACGACGCGTGGGTCCGGCCGGTCGACCATCGCGCGTATCGGTCACTGGACGAATCGGGCCAGCTCATCGCCAACGTGTTCGGATCCTTGTGGTGGGACCGCGATCGGGGACCCGAACAGCTCGACGATCTCCTGCTGCTCGCCGAGCAGGGCACGCCGCGATATCGACCACGAGGGGTCAAGCTCATGGTCGACGGGGTCATCGAGAATGGGACAGGAGCTGTCTGTTCGCCGTACGTCGGAACGACTGACCACGGGTTGACGTTCCTCGACGACGACCTCCTCAGTGCTGTCGTTCCGCGCATCATGGACGCAGGACTCCAACCCCATTTCCACGCGATCGGCGACTGCGCCATCCGCAGCGCCCTCGACGCCGTTGCGGCGTCCGACCCCACAGCCGTCGCCGCAACACGGCCCCACATCGCACACATCCACGTGATCGACCCGGCCGACGTCCCACGGTTCGGTTCGCTCGGTGTCGCGGCGAATGCACAACCGTTGTGGGCCTGCCACGACGACACAATGGTCAACCTGACGATCCCACGCCTCGGTCCTGAACGTTCCCGGTGGCAGTACCCCTTCGGCTCCCTCCTTCGTTCCGGCGCCCACCTCGCTGGCGGTTCGGACTGGTCGGTCTCCACGGCGAACCCGTTCCCCCAGATCGCAGTGGCAGTCAACCGGTCGACGTCTGCAGCACCCGAGCCCCTGCTACCGGACGAAGCGATAACCCGTGAGGAAGCGCTGCGGGCTTTCACAGCCGGATCAGCGTGGGTCAACCACGATGACCGACGCGCCGGCAGCATCGAAACGGGTAAGGACGCTGACCTGGTCGTGGTGTCGGACGATCCCTTGTCCGCTCATGATCTCAGCAAGGTGCGCGTCGAAGCCACGTTCATCGGTGGCAAGCTGGTTCACTCGCGATGACAGGCTTCCGATTGGCCCTAGGGCAGGTCGCCGAACCAGCCTGACACCGGGAGCAACGCCGCTGAACCTGCATCCATCTTCGCATCGGCGTTGCCGGCTGTGTTGTGGTACCGAACGAAGAGTGTCCGGGTGGACGGGCGGTAGACGCCGGGAGAGTCGGTGCCGTCTGCGTTCCAGTCCCCTGCGACGAACCGATCGCCCGGATTGCCGAAGATGAAGCTCGCATGGGCCACCCCTTGGGTGTGGGTGTTGCGCATGTAGACGAGCCCCGACGTCGTGCGATAGAGCCCGAAGGTGTCGGTTCCATCACCATCGAAATCGCCGGAGAAGGGAACATCGCCCGGATTGCCGAACAGGTAGTCGGTTGTCGCCTTGCCGAGGCCGGCGTCTCCGCTGCCGAGCTGATTGATGACGAAGAACCGGCCCTCCGACGGCCTGTAGAGGCCGACAGTGTCGCAGCCGTCCCCATCAAAGTCCCCGGCCAGCGGGATGTCTCCCGGATTGCCGAAGTAGAAGCTGCGATCGGCGACTCCCTGGGTGTTCGAGTTTCTGAGATACACGTAACCGTCTGCCTGCCGGTAGAGCCCCGGAGTGTCGATACCGTCGCAGTCCCAATCACCCATGAAAGGGAGGTCACCCGGATTGCCGAAGTAGAACCCCTTCGAGTCACTCTCGACATCGGTGATCCACCATCGTCCGGTCGTCGGGTCGACGAGTCCCGGCGAGTCCCCGCCGGCGACACCGACGTACACCGATGGCGGGGTTGTGGAGATGATCGAGTTCGTCACCACCGGGAACCCGTGCTTGGCAATGATGAAGAACCCCGGGTAACCCGGAGTCTCGAAGTCGTCCGACGGGTTGTCGACGATCACCGACTCGTCGACGTACAGCTCGCCCGTTCGGTTGTTCGACACGTAGAAGATGGCGCCGCCACCGGCTCGGGCGTGGTTACGTTGGATCCGCGTGCCCTGCACACGAAGCGTGTAGGTGTTCCCGTCGAGCGCGATGGCTCCACCGTTGCCACCCCCGGGTGTGCCCGGTTTGGCGGGGTTCGCCCCCCAACCCGTCGTGTCGTTGTCGGTGAGCAAGCTGTTGATGATGGTCCACGAGACCCCGATGCTCGAGAGGGCTCCACCGTTCGAGCAGACGTTTCCAAGTCCGGGTTCACCCCCGAAGGTGCTGCCGACGACGTAGACCGGCTGGGTATCGAACTGGCTGAACACCCGTATCGCACCGCCGCCGACATCCGGCCCGACCTCGGCACAGACGTTGTTGAAGAACCGCGAGTTGACGACCTTGAATCGCCCCCCGCGGACCCATATCGCACCACCGCCGTCGTACCGATGCTCGTTCTTGGCGTTCCCGTTGACAAAGGTGAGGTTCTGGACCGTCAGCTCCGGAAACTGCTGGTTCTGGCAGTGGTTCGTCGTCCACACCTGGTCGGGATCACAGGTGTTCATGTACAGGATGCGCAGAGCATTCCTGCCGTTGAGCGTCACCTTCCCCCCACCGTCGATGACGACGCGGTCCGAGGCGTTGTTGAACACTTTCGCGGTGGCGTACATGTCGATCGTCACCGGATCCGGTCCGCAATCGAACGTGATCACGCCACCTTGCGCAACAGCAGCAACGACCGCATCGGATGTGCATGATGCTGGCGTGCCGTTGCCGATGATGTGGTCGGGGAATGCAGTGTCCTCAGCCTGCGCGGCAGCCGGTACCGGCACGAATCCGTCGGGGTTGCCGGCTGCGGGGAGAGCCTGTGCGTCGCCACCTATCGGGGCGATCCACACGAACACGGCGAGCACTGACAGTCCGAACCGGACTGCGCGTCGACCCGCCACTGCATGGCTCCTGCTCGTGATACGCACACACCCCCGTCTTCCCCCCATCGGCATTTCCATCCCGAATCTTGAATCGACCCGTGGGACACGCAGCCGGGTGACCGATGCGTCAGACGCAGATACCTTCACTGACCCCGCGTAGACACAGGATCGTGCTCTCGACCGCCATCAGGGAGAACCCGCCGCCGTCGGCGGGTTGGCCGAACACGTGCAGGCGGTGCCCCTCAACCGAGTCGTCCGCCGAACCGACGATGTCGATCGTGATCTCGCCGAGGTCTCCGACGGTCGCTGCCGCGACAACCGTGACCGACTGTTCCACTTCGCCGTCGGACGTGGCAAACGTTGCCGCGACGGCGGATCCGAGCTCGTCCATGGTGGGTGCCCACGGGATCTCGCCCAGCGCACCCACGACCTGAGCCGTGATGTCGTCGACCGCTCCGAATCGGGATAGGTATCCCTGGTTCGCCCACCCGGTGCCACCGTCGAACTGGATCTCCCACCAGACGGCTCCTGACGGTAGTTCCCAACCACGGCCGGTCCCGGTGAGGCCTTCGTCGAGCGGCTTGAGTGTTCCGATCACCGCAAATGCAGTGCTGGGACCGGATCGGACATTGAGCTGGTCGTCGTAGCGGACCCCGACAACGCCGACAATCGGGCCCTCGAACGGTTGCGGCACCCAGAAGTCGGTGGGCCGTCCTGCGAGCGTCGTGGTGGTTGCGACGGGACCAGTCGTCGTTGTCGTGGCCACGTTCGGGATCGTGGTTGTCGAAGACGCCGCGATGGAGGTCGTGCTGGTCGATGCAGCCATCGTTGTGGTGTCTTGCCCGGGAACGGACGTAGTGTCAGACGACGTGGTTGCACATGCGGTGATCGCCACGGCGATGCAACATCCGGCAACACCAACGCGAAACATGTCACTGTCCCTTCACGGGACATCGTATCGCCGAATCGACCATGGGAGAAGGGTCGATTGTCGGGAGCGATCAGGCGATCGAACGAATCCGGTCTGCTGACTCCGATTCCGCTACATCGACTGGTCGACGGGATGCTCGCCCGGGCAGCACCACGGAGAAGCATGCACCGCCAAGGAACTCCGAGGTCCGATATGCGGTTGTCCCGCCATGGGCCTCGGCGATCGCGCGCACGACCGCAAGGCCGATACCCGATCCGGGCGTAACAGCATTGAGTCGGTTCGGTCCACGCTCGAACCGCTCCCAGATCCGTTCCTCATAGCGCCGCGGCACACCGGAACCATTGTCGTGAACCTCGAAGGTGACGTCGGACCCGTCCGAGACGATACGAAGCCGCCTCTGGCCGCCCCCGTACCGAGCGGCGTTCGAGAGCAGGTTGACGAGTACCTGCTGCATCCTGCTCGCATCCACGGCGACCATCAGGCCGGGTACCCCGTCGACCACAACCGTGTCGTCTCCGACGCCTGACGCATGGACCGACGACATCGCGAGGTCATCCACCGCCACCGTCTCGATGTCGAGCTCGAGCCCGGCGTTCGAACCGCGGGCGAGCATGATCAGATCCGAAACAATCGTGGACATGTAGTCGGCCTGCTCGTGAATGATCTCGATCATCGCACGCTGATCCTCGGTCAGGCTCTCGGCGTCTTCGGCGAACAACTCAACGTACCCGACGATCGCCGTCAAGGGAGTACGGAGCTCGTGCGAGATCGTGGTCACGAGCAGATCTCGTTGCTCCTCGATCGTGGCACGATTCTCGAGGATCGACACACCCTGGCGGGCGATCACCAGCAGTCCGACGATGATCACCGCAGCCAGCAGCACGGTGTCGGACACCATATCTGAGCGCCGTGCGACTTCGTAGACGAACACGGCAAGCATGCCGAACGCTGGGAGATACGGTGCAACCTGCGTCCACAGCGGTGGGTTCCGATCTGCGTATTCGCGGCCGACCGCCGGTTGGCCGACAAAGGCGGCGGACGTGATGAAGAACCCCGTCGCGAGCAGGTTGATCCAGTACACCGGGTTGACATCCTGGAACGACCC
>CBDUOH010000056.1:0-13781 GCA_965368815.1 uncultured Acidimicrobiia bacterium | reverse complement strand
GATTCGTGCGTAAATCTTGGATACCAGTCTTCGTCATCTGGTTGGTCTTGACCGGGCTTGGGCTGATCCTCGTCATGAATACGACTGTGCTTCCGGCTCAGTATTCGCACGAGGCCGAGGTCATCGATGAGGCTTACGAACTCCTCGAGGTGCTCGCCGTGCCGGTCATGGCGCTCGTCTTCGCCATCATGATCTGGGGTGTTTTCGGGTGGCGATCAAGTGGCGCAGATCGTGAGGATGGTCCGCCGCAACGTGGCACCAAGGGTCTCATCGGTGCTTGGCTCGTGGTCACGGTTGCCCTCGCCGTCGGCATCCTCATCAACCCAGGGTTCGTCGGGCTCGCCGCGGTCCGTGGCGAACCGGTGTCCGACTACGTCGTGACGCTCACCGGCAACCAATTCTTCTGGGAAGTCGAGTACCCGAATGGTGCTGTCGCCCTTGACGAACTTGTCGTTCCGCTCGACAAGCGTGTTCGGTATGACGTGCACAGCAACGATGTGCTGCATTCCTTCTGGATTCCGGCGTTCCGTACCAAGATCGATGCCGTGCCTGGACTCACCACACAGATCTACATCACCGCAACCCACGAAGGTTCGATGGAGGACGATGTCAACCTCCGGATCCAATGTGCTGAGCTCTGTGGCGCCGGTCACGCCCAGATGATGCTCCCGGTCCGCGTCGTTGAGGACGCGGAATGGAACGCGTACATCACTGAGCTCGCCGCCGGGGGTTCGGGTGGCGAATCGAACGACACAAGCTCTGAGGATGGATAGTCAATGAAGTACGTGCTGCGCGGAGTGCTGCTTGGTGTTCTCGGCTACATCGCCGGGATCTGGCTGACCGTTGCGGTCCGAGGCGGGAGCCCGACGGACGAGGTCGCGGTCATCTTCGGATTCATCCTCGGCCTCATCGGATGGCTCGGCGGTGTGGGATCCTTTGAGGCGTTCGGCCGACAGTGGATCGGCAAGAAGCCGACCACGTCACCGGAGAAGGGCTGGACCCGCTACTTCGAGTTCTCGATCGACCACAAGGTCATCGGGATCCAGTACGGCGTCACGCTGGTCACGGTTCTCCTGGTAGGTGGCATCTCGGCGATGTTGATGCGGATCGAACTCGCATCGGCAGGGTCGGGCATCCTCGACCTCGAGGACTTCAACAAGGTCGTGTCGATGCACGGCATCCTGATGGTCGCCGTCGCGGTTGCAGGCGTCATCGGGGCATTCGGGAACTATGTCATCCCGATCCAGATCGGCGCCGCCGACATGGCGTTCCCCCGGTTGAACGCTCTGGCGTTCTGGCTCGTGCCATTCGTCGCTGTCGGCTTGCTCACGTCCCCATTCCTCGGAGCCTTCAACGCAGGATGGACCTCGTACGCACCGCTATCGGTGACGAACGATTCGGGTCAGATCCTGTTCAACCTCGCCATCATTGTCTTTGGTCTGTCGTCGATCATGGGTGGCATCAACATCCTCGTGACCGTGATCACGATGCGCGCGCCCGGAATGACGTGGGGTCGCCTCCCGATCTTCACGTGGGCCGGATTCGCCACGTCGCTTCTCAGCTTCGCAGTGACACAGTTCTTCGCAGGTGCACTCGTGCTCGTCACGATGGACCGGGTGGTGGGTACGAGCTTCTTCGCCCCCGACGTCGGTACCGCATTGCTGTATGAACACATCTTCTGGTTCTACTCGCACCCCGCGGTCTACATCATGGTGCTGCCGGGGATGGGCGTGGTACTCGAAGTCGTGACGACCTTCGCGCGCAAGCCCCTGTTTGCGTACCGCGCCGCCGTCGTTTCGATGCTTTCCATCGTCGGGTTGTCCGTCGTCGTGTGGGCACACCACATGTTCACGTCGGGTATGGCCGACTTCTTGCACGGCCCGTTCATGATTCTCACCGAGGCGATCTCGATCCCGACCGGTGTCATCTTCCTTGCGATGATCGGCACCCTCTGGCAGGGTCAACTCTGGTTTCGCACGCCACTCCTGCTCACGTTCGGCTGGCTGTTCAACTTCCTGATCGGCGGTGTGACGGGTATTTTCCTCGCCGACGTCGCGACCGACATCCATCTCCATGACACCTATTACGTCGTCGCCCACTTCCACTACACGATCGTTGGTGGTGCGATCTTCGGACTCCTTGCGGCCATGTACTACTGGTTCCCGAAGATCACGGGGCGGATGTACAACGAGCGGATGGGCAAACTCTTCGCGATATGGGTCACCGTCGCGTTCAACACCACGTTCATCCCGTTGTTCTGGCTCGGTATCAACGGTATGAACCGTCGAATCGGCGACTACCCCGAGGCCTTCGAGGGGGCGAACCGCTTCGCTTCTGTATCGGCGCTGATCCTGGGAACCAGCTTCCTCCTGTTCGCAGGGAACCTGATCTACTCGGCGGTCCGTGGGCCAAAGGTCGGTCCGAACCCCTGGAACGCTCGTTCCATCGAGTGGCAGATCCCATCACCACCGCCGCAACACAACTTCACGAGTCAGCCACGCGTGATCTCACACCCGTATGACTACGGCTCGAACGCCGGTCCCCACGTCGTGTTCGATGAGCCAGGTGCGTCCTCGCACGACCACGCCTCCGAGGAGGTGCCGGCATGACGACCGAGCAGGTCGCCATCGATCGGTCCGCCCTCAAGAAGGCGACCCGCAAAGGCGTCACTGCCGCGATGTTCCTCGCGGTGCTGACGGTGATCGAGTATTTCATTGCCGTCGAGATCCACAACCCGTTGTGGCCGCTGCTCCCGTTCGTCTTCCTCAAGGGTTGGATCATCCTTGACTCGTTCATGCATGTTCGTGCCGTCTTCGACTCTGGGGACCATCACTGATGACAACTGATGTAGCACCTGACACCGCCGTCGAGCACAACGACACACTCGAGCACGACGAGGAACACCACGAATGGCATCCTGATACGTCGTTCCAGCCGAGAGCCAATCGCATCGGTCTATGGCTGTTCATCCTCTCTGAGTGTTTCCTGTTCGGCGCGTTCCTTTCGGCGCGGTACTTCAGCACCGGGACGAGCCAGCCAGAGGACCTGAATCAGGCGTTGGCGCTCCTGCTGACGATCATCCTGCTGGTTTCCTCGATCAGCGCGTATCTCGCCGAGACATCGATCAAATACAACCACCGACGCAACTTCGTCATCTTCACCGTCGCCACGATCATCATGGGTCTCATCTTCATGGGTGGCGTGGTCATCGAGCTCCACGAAGCGACCCTGCATTACCCGCCGGAAACCCCATTCGGTACGTCGTACTTCATGCTCATCGGTCTCCACGCCTTCCACGTGATCACGGGTCTGATCGGCTTGTTCATCGTGCTCGGGCTCGGGATGCGGGGCCACTACGGCTCCAACGACTTCTGGGCGGTCGAGGGTGTCGTGAAGTACTGGCACTTCGTCGACCTTGCGTGGGTCATCATCTACCCGACGCTGTATCTTTTCTAGATGGAACAGACCGCCGAGAAGAAACCCATCTCACGGCGCCGGAAGATCATCGAAGCCGTCGTTCTCATCGTCGGATCAACGATCCTTGTCGGAACCCTTTCGACCATCGCGTTGCTCATGTACACCGCCGGTTCGCGCGAGCCCACCGTTCACACGATCGTCATTCCCGACGGTGCGTACGAGAAGATCGAACAGGGGGAGAACCCTCTCGAGATCCCATCGACATGGGCGTTCCTCGCCGATGACACGCTCGTGCTCGACAACCAGGACGATGTGACCCATGTGCTGGGCTCTTGGACGGTGCCGCCCAATACGATCAGGCGCTTCGAGCTGCAACCCGCATACGGCGGATTCTTCGTCTGTTCTCTGCACCCCAACGGTGCCATCACGCTCAACATCGAGCCGCGTGACTTCGACTTCAAACTGATCGCCGCGCCGACGTTCGGATTCGGCTTCTCCGTCGGGTTGGTCCTGTGGATCGGTATCAACGTCTCACGTGCCATGGGCGGTGCCACCGGCGACCCGTACCGCCGGGATGACCATCCGGATGGATCGCCGACGGATGACCGCGAGCCGACACCGAGTGGATCCCTGGGAATCTGATCCACTCGCAAGCGGTTCCAGCCACAGAGCCGAACGCGATTCCGAAGGATCTGACCGATGACAATGCCTCCGCTTCCCCGTGAGTGGGAACCAACCCGTCTGGCGCTCCAACGCTACGCCCAGGCCATCACAGCACTGCCGAGAGTCGGGGCGCCGCACGACGACCGCTGGACCCACGTTTCACTGCGTCCAGTGCGAGCGAACGGCCGAGTGGTGGCGTTCGCAACCGAGGCCGTTCCTCTCCACGACGGAGCCGAGCTCGTTTCGAGCCTCGATGTCGCCAGCGATCGGATCACTCTGACCGCCGGCGAGGAGCAACGGATCCTGACGCTTTCGGACGGTCCGTCGCCCCGGTCGGTCGGCAACGAGATCGTGGCCCTGGCCGATCGCCATGGATCGCAGTTCGACGTTGACGCCTCCAGGTACGCCGATGACTCCCCTCAGTCATACGACACCGGTCATGCGACAGCATGGTTTGACAACACAGCGTGGGTCGCTGCGGCGTTCGACGAGATCAACGCGGGGATCGACGGTGAGGTCACAGGGCCGCACATCTGGCCACACGGGTTCGATCTGGCGACCGAATGGTTCAGCACCAGGGTGGTCGAAGGCGAGGATGGAAGCCCGAACGCCCAGATCGCCATCGGCTTCTATCCGGCAGGCGAGCCCTATTTCTATGCCAATCCGTGGCCGTTCGACCCCGCCTGGGCCTCCATCGACCTCCCTCACGGTGCCACATGGAACACCGATGGTTGGTTCGGCGCAAAGCTCGAGGTTTCCGGGACTGGACCGATCAGTCGATCGGTCATCGTCGAGCTCGGGCGGTTCGTGCACGACCTCACCCGGCCATCCCTTGTGGGGCCCGAGCAGACCGGCTGAATCGGAATCGACCGATCAGGTGTCGTGGATCGTGCCGAGCGATATGGCCTCGGAACGAGCGATCTCGGACGCCCGGAGTTCCCCCTCGACTCGCGCCATCTGTTCGAGCGTCACGGAGTCGAACCCGTAAGCGACCGCCACGAACGTGCCGAGGTCCGCCCGGTAGTCGTGACCCGAGGACAGGAACTCCCCGGGGACCACCGTCGCTGCGTTCTTGGTGTCGATCAGCCCCTGGAAGAAGGTGATACCCGGGAGCCAGCGCTGGTGTGGGTTGGTGCCCCTGCCTCGGTCGTCGAGCGTGAGCCAGTACGGGGCCCGGTACGCATCCTCCATCGAGAACTTCGTTACGGGATCGTTGTCATGACTGAGAAGTACCACCGTTGGGGTGGGGGCACCGGCGGTGTAGCTGCGAAGGTCGTCAGGGGAGTCGAAGATCGGTACTCCGTCGGCGGTGAGCTCGTCGAACAACGGTGAGCCCATGGGCGTCCCCACCCACAACGATCGGTCCACAACGTCATCGGTGCTCCGGGTCGCGTTGTAGACACCCGTTTGCCCCGCCAGAGCCCCCAGACTCTCGCCGAACGCCAGAAGCTCGCACTCGGATCCTCGGAGATCGATCTCGGCACGGAGACGTTCGATCAGCAGCTGATACGTCTCAGCTGCGACGGCGACCTTGTTGAGCGACAGGACCGAGGGCAGCGATCCGTACTGGACCGCAACAGTGGCGCACGCCCCGAGACTCACCAGCTCGGCCGCCTCGATGGCGATGTAGTTCACATAGCCCGTACCGGAAGGACAGGCAGCCACGATGCGGGGAAGGTCAAACGCACCGAAGCGGTCGAGTTCGGCTATTGCAAGGTCGACCCGCTCCTCAATGGTGCCAGCCGATTCCACGCCGACATATACACGGACAGGCTGTGCCTCAGCCGGTTGCCCCATCGTGTGTTCGATGGTCCGTGCCGGGGTTGCACAGGAGACGAAGCGTCGCCCCTGCAGACCGAGCGTCGAGAACGGTATCTCGGATGCCGGTCCTCCCGAGACGGTTACCGAGTCGGGTGGCTTGCCGTAGGCGATTTCAGTCGCCCGGTTCCCTGCGGCGATGCGGTCCGCCCGCCGTGCAACAAAGGAACTCGCTGCCGTGCCGAGGCCCGCCGCCGTGGCAGCGGACCCGATGGCGAACATCGCCGCTTTTGTCGACCGACGCCTGGCCACGAGCGTCGCGAGCCTCCCACCCAGACGAATCAACCCGACCATTGCTCCGAGCCCGAGTGCGGATCCAACCCCGATGCCTGCACTCGTGGCGACGTAGCGTCTGTCCGGTATGTCGTTGCGGTGGGTGAGGCTGGCATTCGTGTCGGCGACCAACGAAGCGCCGAGCGCGCCCGTCGCCGACAGCTTCGTGACTGCGGAAGCCTTGGATTGCACGACGCGCGAGTACGCCAGCGCTGTCAGGACCTCGGATCCCAGATCGAGCCATCCCGCTCGCTGTGGACCGACGAGTTCGATGGTGTCGGCTGTACGACCGAGCAGCGAAGCGGTGCGCGAACCCGTGACGACGAGCCCTGCAGACTTGATGAGCGGCTTTGCGATCGCCCGCGGGAGAAGGTCAAGAGCGAAGGACGCCGTTGCGCCCGCCACGAAGCCTGCCACGAGCGCCCCGCCCGTCACCAGACCCTGGTCCGTGGTGCTGCGAGGCATCAGGCTCGGTTCGTACGCTTTGGTGGCAAACCGGCCTGCGGTCACGATCCCCGAGACGACGGCGACTGTTGAACGTTTCGCCATCGACGTCAGTCGGCTACCGCATTGACCACCGACGATGCAACGGCGAGCAGGACACCGCCGAGGGCGGTCCAGTTCCAACCGTCGGACGTGACACCCCACTCCATGCTGTCTGCGAACCAGATGACGGCGCTCATCAGGGCGACGTTGAGCACAAGTGAGAACAATCCGAGGGTGGCGATCCGTATCGGTAACGACAACAGCTTGGCAATCGGCTTGATCAGGGTGTTGACGCCGGCGATGACCACCGCGATGACGAACAACCAGAACCAGTCGTTGTTCCAGTGGAGGCCGTCGAGCAGTGCGAATGTGATCCACACGGCGCCGGTCATGGCTGCGATTCGGATGATGTGCTTCATAGTCGACATCCTAGACGGTGCACGCATTTCTGCTCCGATCGGTCGTTCGGGCCGCTAGGGTTGTCGCACAGGAGGGCGTGCCATGCCGAGACCGGGCAAATCGATCAATTCGTCACCGCTGCACCAGCCAGTGGCCGCATCGCGGGGAGCGCGATGGTCCAAGCATGCCGGCCCGGAGCACGCCGACCAGTACGAGCCGGATTCGTCGGTGATGATCGACGCTGTGACGCAGGAGACTGAGGTCCAGATCGATCTCGTCGAACCGGCGGCCGCAGAGGCTGCTGCACCGGCACCGGCAACAATCGAGCCGCCGCTGCGCCCGATCCCCGAGGTATGGACTTCTGACCGTGTGATCGAAGGTCGAACCTACCGCCGCACCGATCGTTTGGTTCCCAGCGACGTCGATTCCTGATCTCGTCGTTCCGACCTGTCAGGCTCCGGGCTCGCCGCAGACTTCCTCAAGGCTGTTGAGCCCGAGTTCAGTCACAGCTCTCTGTGGGTCGGTGAGCACCAGGTCCACGTGTTCGTGGACCAGTTCGATGTTCGGGACCCGCCCCGGCTTGCCGTCGTCACGGAACTTGAGGTGGTAGTCGGGCGGTATGAACCGGATCGACACCACCTCATCGAGGTTGATGAGCGGTTTGAGGTCCACCAGCTTCGGAAGTGCGTCGATCGGGATGTCGGTGAGCATGGTGTCCTTGATGACGTTGGCCAACGACTGGAAATTCCGTAGGAGACTGACAGGGTCGGCCTGGTCGACCATGGCCTCGATGACGCAACGCTGCCTGTTCATCCGGAAGTAATCCGAGTCCTGGTTCCTGCTCCGTGAATACGCGAGAGCGAGGTGCCCGTCAAACATCTGGAGTCCGGGCTTGATGTCGATGACCTCGGTGGTGGTCCCGTCCTCGTTCGGGTACTCGGCGTCGTAGACCGCTTCCGGGACGTACACCTCGACGCCCCCGAGCGCATCAACGATGTCCACGAACCCATCGAGGTTGACCATCGCGTAGTAGTGGATGGGAATCCCGAGGAACTCCGAGATGATCCCCTTCACCGCGTTCTCCGAAGGGGTGCCGCTTCCGGGGAAGGCGTCGGGATACTGCTCGCCTGCGACCCAGAGCTCGTTGATGAGCTCGGGGTAACAGTTGCAGTCCCAGACACCCATGCCCTCGGGAAGCGGTGATTGTGTCCAGTTGCGTGGGACCGAGAACATCGCGGTTTCCCCGGACGATGGGTCGATCGATACGGTGATCATCGTGTCGGTCCGGATACCCGTTCGGCCCTCCCCGAAATCGCCGCCGATGAGGAGGATGTTGAGGCGCTCCAAACCATCCCACGGTGCCTCGGAGTTCTGGGGGGTGGTCGTCGACGATGTGCCCTGCGTGGTCGGGACGGTGCCCCCGTTGTCGGTCGTTGCTGGTGGTGAGGTGACCGGCACCGTCGACGATGTGGTGGGAGAGGCGCCGAACACCGTCGTGATCAGGTCGTATTGGATCAGGTCGTAGTACCCGAACATGGCGTGAGGGACCAGCAGGACGGCCACGAGTCCGAATCCGGCCAGCACCATCGTGGCTGCCGGAACACGGGATCCGGGGGGGAGGGCTGCCTTGCCTGTGCGATAGGCATCGTCTGCAGCCCAGAGCCGGTAGCCGAGCATGATGATGTTCACGATCATCATCAGAGCAAGCGATGTCGGCTGGATCCACAGCTTCGCCAGTTTGAGTTCGTCCCCGAACGCAAAGTAGAAACCGGCGAGCAGAGCGATGTCGACGACAACGAGGACGGTTCCCTTGCGCCGGTCGCCGACGATGAACTGACCGACGCCCGGCACCACGGCTGAGGCCGCAGCAGCGACGAGAGGTTTCGACGAGGAGTGCGGTCGCGCAGGGGTGGTCATCGCAGGCATGGTATGTCGCGGCCCTTGATACTGGCGGTATTGTGATGGGCCATGCATCCGACCATTCCATCGCCAACGCGCGGCGGTCAGGTACGCTCCCGAACAACCCACCCGAGCTGCTTTGGATAATCCAGAAACCCCTTCGCACAACCAAGAACAGTCGCCTTCGCGGGTGTCGAAGTATGCCTACATGCGTCGCGACGGCACGCTCGACATCGTCCTCGGGAGCCTCATCGCGGGCGTGGGTGCGTATGCATTCCAGTTCATCGCCGGCCGGTCTCTCGGCGAGGAGCGATTCGCCCCGATCGGGGTGCTGCTCACCGCCCACTTCCTGGCTTTCCTGATCGTTCTCGTCCCGATCGAGCAGTTTGTCATCCGCCGCCTGACGCTCGGAGCCAAGGGCTGGGTCCTGCCGGTCCGGGCGGTTGCACTCGCGCTCGGCACAGCGGCGGCTGCTGCGATCACCGTCGCTGTGTCCGGGGACGAATACTTCAGGTTCACCGATCGTGGGACACTCGTGTTGTTCGGTGTTGCGACGGTTGCGACGCATTTCGCCTTCGCTGTCGGGCGGGGGTATCTGGCCGGATTCCGCAGGTTCCGGTCGTACGGTCGGGTGTCGGCGGCCGCGTCCCTGCTTCGCGTTGTCATCGCCATCGTCATCGCGCTGACCGTCGATTCGATCACGGGATATGCATGGGCACACGTGCTCGGACCGCTCGTCATCATCGCGTGGAGTCCATGGAAGCGAAAGATGGATCCCCCGCCGGTTCGTGACGAGGACGACCAATGGTTGCTGTCGGGTCTGGTCCTTTCAGCCGCGGCGTCCCAAGCTCTCCTGCTGGCGAGCCCGCTCGTGGCATCGCGCCTCGGGGCGACCGATTCGGAGTACTCGGTCATCTACGCAACCCTTCTCGTGGCGCGGGCACCGTTGACCATCGGGTACAACCTGATCGCCAGGATCCTGCCGTCGTTCACTTCGATGGCAGCCGGCGGGGAACGTCGCGAGCTCCGGGCGTGGGCGCGAGGCATCGGCCTTGCAAGCATCGTGCTCGCCGCCGTCGGCGCAATCGCGGGACTCCTTGTCGGGCCCCTTGTCGTGGGGATCGCCATGGGTTCCGGCTTCAAGCCGACCAACGGTGTGGCGGCCATGGCCGGAGCGTCGGTCGTTCTTGCTGCTGGTGGGTTGTTCATCGGGCAGATCCTCGTCGCCAAGTCTCAACCGATACGGCTTGCTGGTGCCTGGATAGCGGGCGTCGTCGCCGCTGCCGTCACCCTGTTCATTCCTCTCGGGGATCCCGTCGTGAGGGCCTCGGCATCGCTCCTCGGCGGTGAGGCTGTGGCCCTGCTCGGCTTGATGCTCGGTGCGTTGTTCCCGGATCCCGACGAGGTCGGGATCTCGCACGGTTATCAGGTGGCGAAGCGGTCGATGGACATCGCAGGCGCTCTTGTGCTCATGGTGGCGACGATGCCGATTCTCGTCCTGGCGGCGATAGCGGTTCGCCTCGACTCACCGGGACCGGCGTTCTTCAGGCAGGAGCGGGTCGGTAGGGGAGGGACGACCTTCTGGATGGTCAAACTGCGGACCATGCGTACCGGGAATGACGGGTCCGTGTACCGCGAGCATCTCGCCCGGCTCAAGGATTCCGTCGATGGCGAGTCCGACTACACGATCAAGATCGACGACGACCCGCGGATCACGCGCGTCGGTGCACGGCTGCGGGCGTGGTCGATCGACGAGCTCCCGAACCTGTGGAACGTCCTCAAGGGCACGATGTCGCTCGTCGGACCCCGCCCCCTCGTCGTGGAAGAGGCAGACATCATCGGTCTGTCCAATGTCCGGTTCTCGGTGAAGCCCGGGTTGACCGGGCTCGCACAGGTACATGGCCGTGATTCGATCAGCGCTGCGGATCGGGCTCATTGGGACGAGAAGTACGTCAGAGAGCAGTCACTTCGTCTCGATCTCCACATCTTGTTTGCAACGGTCGGAACGGTGATCGCCGAGCCGGGCTCGACCGGGGATGACGATCGACACGACGCCACACGCGAGATTGGCGCGGACACCGGGCTCGAGGAATAGATCCGGCGTCGAAAGGTTCTGGACTGTATGAGGGCCGATACTGACGTCATCCAGAGACTTGATCGCGCCGACCCGTTGATAGCGGTTGTCGGCGCCACCGACGCACCGGGCAAGTACGGCGGGATCATCTATCGGCACATGAAGGCCAAGGGATACCGCGTCGTGGGGGTGAACCCCGGCAGGGACACCGTGGACGGGGACAAGGTGTATCACTCGCTCGCGGAGCTACCCGAAGAGCCAGATATCGTGAACGTCGTTGTTCCTCCTGCCCAGACCTTGGATGTCATCGATCAGGCCGCCGAATTCGCCGACAGCTCGATCTGGGTCCAGCCCGGGGCGGGTGACGATGCCGTCCGCGAACGGCTCGACGCGGTCGATATCCCATCCATCATCGATGCCTGCATCATGGTCGTTTCACGGCAACGCACCTGATTTCGTATCCCCACAAACGGGTATCGTGACGACACACGATGGGGGTGGCCATGCACAATCCTGAGATCAAAGATCAGCTCGCCGCGATTCCAGGCATTGCGGAGGTCGAGGTGACCCTTCGAGACGGTGAACCACCGCATGCGCAGGTGTGGCTTGACGGTTCGCGGCCCGACAATGAGGTACAGGAACGGATCGACGCGCTGCTCGGTGGTGCGGTGCCCGATGTCGACACACAGCGGTCGGCTCGTCGAAGCGGGCTCGGCAAGGGTCTTGACGCTCTCATCCCTGATGCGGACTCCCACGCCATTCCATCCCAACTCTGGGCCCCGCAGGAAGGCCGCGGTGCGTCCATCGAGCGTGTCGCCGTCGTCGAGGGTCACTCGGGCGTGGCAATCGAGATCGAGGATGGCGCAGGCTCCGTCTTCCACGGACCGGTGGATGCCACGGGGAGCATCGATGGTGCTGTCATCCGCACGACGCTCCAGCTCGCGGGTGCACCGACCGACGTGATCTGCCGACTCAACGAGGTCGAGATCGATGGTTCACCCGTGCTCGTCGCCACCGTCGAACACGAGGGCCGGCGAGCCGCCGGTGCCGCAATCGTCTCGTACGGTCGTCCATTTGCCGTAGCGAGGGCTGTTCGTCAGGCGCTCACCGGGATCTGATGGCTGTCTCCGTCGCATGTTTATCCTGCGGCGAGACGGACAACCTGTCGGGTTCTCCCCACGATGACCACATCGTTCTCACGTGTGCCGCTTGTGGCACCGAGTGGGCCAGACCACGCGATCCGGTGTGTGGTCGGTGCGGAGGTTCCGACCTCCAGACCGTGCCACTTGCGATCGTCGAGAAGTCCCGAGGAACCCAGCTGTCGATCGTGGGTACGCGCCCGGTGAGCCTGTGTACGGAATGCGACGCTGCGGTGCTTCGGCACTACCACGACCATCGACCGAGTCCGCTGATGCCCTCGGATATCCCCACCATCGGTGAAGAGCAGATGAACGGCTAGAACGCCGACGTCTGAGGTATCGCGCTGGTTTCCTTCGTCGGGCGTGTGAGCACATAGGTGGCGACTCCCGCTGCGATCAGCCACAGCGTGACCCGGATCGGTGTGGCGGTCAGGAACCACACCGTCGTGACTCCGAAGGAGACGATGATGGCAATGATTGCCCATGTCTTCGCCTTGACGGTGAATCCCCGCCCTGCTCGCCAGTCGCGGACGATGCCGCCGAAGAAGCGGTTCGTGAGGAGCCAATCGTCGAATCGCTCGGACGACTTCGAGAACAGGAAGGCGGCGAGAATGATCGGGCCGGTGGTCGGAATCCCGGGTACCAGAACACCGACGAACGCGATCCCCACCCACAACCAGCCCAGGGCCATGAGCACGACTCGAAGCGCGCGATTCTTGACGACCGTCACGGCACGCAGAATATCGAGTCGTTTCACCGACAGCGTGTCGGAATTCTCGCCTCGTCGGTGGGGTTGCGATGCGGGCGTGTGGCGTGTCGCAGAGAATCGGCGAAGATTCCGCCGGCCAGAACGTGACAACACCCGGACCAGGTGCGAACATCCGACGCTAGGGCTCGACCGCAATCAGTCGATACACGAAGGGACCGAACGCATGGCACTACGACTATCCACCGCGCGATGGACCGGGGTCTTCTATCTGGGGCTCGCTGTCGCCGGAATCGTCGGGTTCTTGTTCGCTCGAAACGAACTGTTCGTGGAATCCGATGCCGCAGCCACTCTTGCGAACCTGATCGAGCAACCGTCGCTCGCACGGCTGGGTATCGCGGCCGATCTCACCGTTGTCGTCGCCCAGACCCTCGCTGCGATCTGGTTCTTCAAACTCTTCCGAACCGTGCATCAGTTCGCTGCCGGCTCGATAGCAGCGTTCGGGTTGATCAACGCGGCGGCCATTTTGGTTGCCACTGCCTTCTCTGCCACCGCGCTCGTCGTCGCAGGTGACATCTCGCTCGCGCCAGGCGGTGACCAGGCTGCGACCGTCCAGGTGCTCTATCAACTCAACGGAGCGCTCTGGGACATCGGCGGGCTGTTCTTCGGTCTCTGGCTTGTCCCGATGGGATACGTCATCGTCAGTTCACGAGTGATGCCCGTCGTACTGGGTTGGGTGCTGATGGTCGGCGGTGTCGGATATGTGATCAGCGCGTACCTCACCCAAATCGCACCCGACGCTCCCGCCGCAATTGAGACGGCGCTTGTATCGCTGGCAACGTTGGGGGAGTTCTGGATGATCGGGTATCTGCTCATCGTGGGAATGCGCGATCCGGAACCATCGCGA
>CBDUOH010000055.1:0-14076 GCA_965368815.1 uncultured Acidimicrobiia bacterium | reverse complement strand
TTCGTAGCGGGGGCGGGATTTGAACCCGCGACCTTCGGGTTATGAGCCCGACGAGCTACCAGACTGCTCCACCCCGCGTCGTAGTGGAATGCGTGAGTATACGAACAGGTCCGGCGTAGCGCTCAGGCGTCGGATTGCGTCACAGACCCGACGGTGCTGCCGCTCCCCTGGCCATCCAGAAGTCGTTGAGAGCGCCCTGGATCTTGAGATACCAGATGATGTTGCCGATGAAGGGCAGCAGCATCCACAGACCCCACAGAGCGTTGATCGGTGAGACCTCACCTTCGGCTTGGTACATCTTGTCGACCTCGTCGGCCATGAGAAACATCGTCACCGGGTAGAGCACGAACGTCAGCACGAGGTAGAGCGCACCCCCAAGCCCATCACGCCGATACTCCTTGAGTTCCTCACCGGTCTTGAACGACCACACGAGCGTCCAGATGCCGAATGTGACAATTGAAACAAGCAGTGTCATCCCGGCGGATCGGGCAACGCCGACGCGGCCCTTTTCTCGTGATACCGAATCGCCCATCTTTCCTCCGATGTTGCTGCGGCTACCGATTTGTGCCGCTCCGTTGCGTTCGATCGCACTGTAGACGGGGACCGCATGATCAGCGTTTCACTTCGGGGGAAGGGACGTGGCCACACCGGCACCGACATCGATCCAGCGATTGAGATCGACATCCTCGGCGACGGCACCGGGTTCGACGAGCACCCATCCACCCATGCGCTTGCCCATCTTGTCGAAAGGCTTGACCCCGGATTCCGCGAGCGCCGCGTCGAACCCTTCCGAGCCGACGCGCACCATCAGTTCGTCGCCACTCACTCCCACCGCCATGTTCCCGTTCAGCATGAACGCATACCCACCGAACATCGACTTCTCGGTGACACCGGGTTCACCGGCAAGGGCAGCGCGGATACGTTCGGCAAGGTTCTCGTCGAAGGCCATGGGCTGATCGTAGCGGCGACGTCAGATGTCGATATGGGTACCGATGTCAACCGACCGGTCTGGGGGAAGTCCGAAGTATGCGGCCGGATCACCCGAGTTCCGCAACAGGAACGCAAATAGATGCTCGCGCCACATGGCCATGCCAGGCCTCTCGGTGACCATGATTCGCTCACGCCCGAGGAAGTACGTCGTTCGTTCTGGGTCGAAATCCAGACCGTTGATGTCGAACGATGCCAGATCATCGGCAAGAGTCGGACGGTCGGCATAGCCATACCGCATGATGAGTTCATGGAACCCGAGAGGGTGGTGCACGACTTCTGCCCGTTCAGCAGGCACGACACGCGGTCGACCGTCGGTGACCACGGAAACAAACACTATGGACTCGTGGAGCGACTCGTTCGCCTTGAGATTCGCAAGCAGCGACGGTGGAACTCTCCCGGGCAGTCGATGCAGATACACGCCCGTGCCGGGATGTCGGAGAGGTGGGTTCTTCCCCAGATTGTGTACGAACGTGTCGACCGTCAACTCGTCCTTCTCGATCCTCGCGGCAACGATTCGCCGTCCCTTGCGCCAGGTCGTGAAGATCGTGAACCCTGCGAGTCCGACTCCGAGCGGGAACCACCCACCGGCCGGGATCTTGAACACGTTCGCTCCGACAAAAGCAAGGTCCACCGCCAGCAGCGGGATGATTACTGCCGCCAACTTGAAGGTCGACCATCCCCAGCGGTGACGGGCCACCGAGGCGATCAGCAATGTCGTGATCACCATCGTGAGCGTGACCGCCACGCCATACGCGGCAGCCAGTTTGCTGGATGATCCGAACGCGAACACCAGCGCCAAACACGAAGCGAGCAGGAACCAGTTGATCGCAGGCACGTAGACCTGGCCCTGATGCTCTGCAGAGGTCTGCACCCACTTCATACGGGGCAAATACCCAAGGTTGACGGCCTGGACGGTGAGGCTGAAGGCACCGCTGATCAGGGCCTGGGAAGCAATCACCGTTGCCATCGTGGCGAGGATCGTCATCGGCCACTGTGCCCACACCGGGGCGAGGAGGTAGAACGGATTCTCGATCGCCGCCGGGTTGCTCAACAGCAATGCACCCTGTCCGAAGTAGTTGATCACAAGCGAAGGCAACACAAGGGCGAACCAGCCGAGTTTGATCGGACCGCGTCCGAAATGACCCATGTCTGCGTAGAGCGCCTCTCCCCCGGTCACAACCAGAAACACGGATCCGAGTACAAGAAAGCCCCTGCCACCGTTGTGCATGAAGAACTCACCAGCCCACAGAGGGTTGAGCGCCCTGAACACCGACAGGTCATCGGCAAGGTGACTCAGACCAAGCCCCGCAAGAACAACGAACCACACCACCATCACCGGCCCGAACAACCTACCAATGACGTGGGTGCCACGGCTTTGGATCGAGAACAGACCAATCAGGATCACCGCGACGATGGGAAGTATCAGCCGGTGTACCGACGGGGCGGCGATCTCGACGCCCTCAACTGCCGACAGCACGGATATCGCCGGGGTGATCATGCCATCCCCGTAGAGCAGAGCCGTACCGAACAGCCCGAGCATCACCAGTACGCGTCGCGAGCGGGCAGGGCCGGTCAGGAGCGCAGCAAGTGCGAGGATGCCACCTTCACCATCGTTGTCCGCCCGCATCACGATGGCGATGTACTTGATACTGATGACGACGATGAGTGACCAGAACATCAGCGACAGAACGCCGAGTACGTTGGCCTCGCTCACGGCCAGATTGTGTTCGCCAGCAAGGGATTCACGCAGTGCGTAGAGCGGGCTCGTACCGATGTCGCCGAACACGACGCCGATCGCACCGACCGACAATCCCATCGCGACCTTTGACAAGCGTGGACGAGCCATTCGCATAAGGCTAGTTGCGGTCCGAGACATGCCGGCTCCGAACCGACCCGTCACAGGAACCAATGCGCGATAATCGGAACGCCTGTCGATTTCGAACGCCCCTGTTCGTCGTGGACATGAGTGGCTCGAACAAGACGGAGCCAAGACGTTGGGAGCACCATGCAGTACGCGGTATTGATCTATGAGAACGAGTCCACGGCGGCCCAGCCCGGCACACCAGAAGCCGATGAGCTGTTCCAGCGGTACTGGAGCTTCACACAGGACATCTCGGCCGAAGGAGTCAACAAGGGTGGCGAGGCGCTGCACCCGACATCGGAAGCGACCACCGTGCGAATCCGCGACGGCGAACTCCAGGTCACCGATGGCCCATTTGCCGAGACCAAGGAGCAGCTGGGCGGGTTCTACCTGATCGAAGCCGACGACCTCGACCAGGCGATCAGCATCGCTGCACGAATCCCAGCGTCGGAAACCGGGAGCGTCGAGCTGCGTCCCGTGTGGGACTTCAGCCAGGACGGCTAGTGATCGAACCCCGCGAAGCGATTGAGGCCGTGTTCCGGGAGGAGCACGGCCTTGTGCTTGCGAGTTTGATCCGATACACCGGCGACATCCAGCTCGCCGAAGACGCACTGCAGGACGCATGCGTCGCCGCCCTGGGGGCGTGGCGAAAGGGCATCCCGCGCAACCCTGCTGCGTGGCTGACAACCGCAGCCCGACGCAAGGCGATAGACCGGGTCCGCCGGGCCAAGAACCTCGAGCTCAAGTACCAGGCACTTGGACACATCGACGAGACAAGTGAGCCAGAACCCATGCACACCGTCGAGGACGACCGACTCAGGCTGATCTTCACCTGTTGCCACCCCGCCATCGCACCCGAGGCAAGGGTCGCTCTCACCCTCCGCACCGTCGGAGGACTCAAGACACCCGAGATCGCGAGGGCGTTCCTCGTGTCGGAATCCACGATGGCGCAACGACTTGTCCGCGCCAAGAACAAGATCCGGCAGGCCGGCATCCCGTACCGGGTCCCGGCAGCCGAGGATCTCCCCGATCGACTGCCGGCCGTCCTGTCGGTCGTATACCTGATCTTCAACGAGGGCTACGCGGCCTCAAGCGGAGGCGAGCATCTACGCGGCGCACTGACCGCAGAGGCGCTTCGCCTCATCAGGACACTCGACCAGTTGATGCCGAACGAGCCCGAGGTGATCGGACTCCACGCGCTGATGGAGTTCCACGATGCCAGGGCAGCGACCCGGGTGCGTCCCGACGGAACACCCATCCTGCTGCCGGACCAAGACCGATCGCTGTGGGACATGGACAGGATCGAGGCTGCTGTCAAGCATCTCGACGAGGCCGTAGCAGTGGGGCGGCCGGGACCGTATCAGATCCAGGCTGCCATCGCAGCCCTTCACGCCAAGGCCCCGACGCCGGACGACACCGATTGGCCACAGATTGCAGAGCTCTACGCGAGCCTGAGACGGTACGTCCCCACACCCGTAGTCGCCCTCAACCACGCGGTGGCCGTTTCGATGGCTGGGTACCCGGACACGGCGCTCGGCATGATTGATCGGATCACGGAACTGGACGTCTACCCGTACTTCCACGCTGCCAAGGCGTCGCTGCTGCGAGACGCTGGGAGACACGCCGAAGCAGCCGATTCCTATCGCAGGGCCATCGACCGAACCGAGAGTGAACCTGAGCGCCGGTTCCTCGTGGAGCGACTCAACCTGCTTGAGAACGGCGGAGCGTCATCCACCGAACCCGCGTGACGCTCAACCCGAGGTCGAACCGGAGCCGTCTCCTGACGCCGCAGCCGCAGCGTCGATGATGATCCGATTGGCTTGCTCGATGTAACCGCGGGCCTCATCGACCTTGGCCTGATACTCGGCGAGGTCACCTCGGCGAAGTGCCAAATCCGCTTCTCGGAGCGCGGTCTCGGACCGGGCAAGGAGCTCGGCGACCTGTTCCTCGATCGTGCCGCCAGGGTCCGGGTTCTCGCCGCCATTGCCCGGTGGCTCTCCGGCACCCTCTCCGAACAACTTGAACAGCACCTCGTCGAGGGTCTCGGCGATCTCGATCTGCGACTCGTACGCGGCGACGACCCGCTTGAACTGCGGAATACCACCGGCTGCGGTGTCGGCAGCGAGGTAGATCGGCTGGACGTAGAGGAGCGAATCCTCGATCGGGACGACGAGAAGGTTGCCTTTGACCACGTCGGACCCGATCTGCCCGAGCAACGTGAACTCGGCAGACACGATCGGATCCTGGTCGATGAAGTCGCCGATCTGGCCCGGACCGTCGATCTGTCGGTCGGCAGGCATCGTGTACTCGATGATCTTGCCGTAATCACCCAGCGGGCCGCTCTTGGCGACCATGAAGGCCGACATGTTCGGTCGATCAGCCGGCGTGAACGGCTGCATCAGCAGGAACGAAAGCTGATCCTCGCCCGGGAGCTCCATGAGGAGGTAGTACGGGAGCATCGGTTCCGTCGCGAAGTTGCCCCGCAACGTCGGCCGGAATTCGCGGGTCGACGGATCACGGGCTATCTGCCATGGGTCCTCCCGCTTGAACAACTCGACCGGATCGGTCATGTGATAGAGCGTGTAGACATCAGTCTGGATGCGGAACAGGTCCTCCGGATACCGGATGTGGTCCACGAGACTCTCGGGGAAGTCCTCGATCGGCTTGAACAGGTCGGGGAAGATCTGCTGATTCGTCCGGATGATCGGATCGTCCTGGTCGATGACGTACATGTCGACCGTCCCGTCGTAGGCATCGACAACCGCCTTGACGGAGTTGCGGATGTAGTTCAGTGCACCGGGCAGGTCGGCTCCGACATTGAGGCGTCCCGTCCCTGCGACTTCGGCGTATGGGAAGCGGTCCGACACCGTGTAGAGGTCGAGGATCCACTTGAGTCTGCCCTCGGCGACCACCATGTATGGGTCGTTGTCGACATAGAGGAACGGCGCCAGGCGCTTGACCCGGTCCCTGATGTTGCGGGCGATCATCACACGACTCTCGGCGTCGACCTGCCCCGATATCAGCGTGTTGAGATCGGCAAAACGCAGCGCCCATGCTGTCCTCTGGAGGAACCCACCCAAGGCGACACCACCGATGCCGTCGTACGAGTTCCTCTGGACTGCAGCGTCGCCCGATCCCGTCGGGATGTCGATCTCCCCTTCGAGCGAGGCGGCGATGACGAAATCGGATTCGGCGTCATCGGAGAAGTAGATCCGCGGCTGGGTCACATCGAGGTTTGCCGAACCGGACGTGTTGATCGGTGGGATGTCCTGGAGGAAGAAGTCAGGGATACCGTCGACCGTCACGTTGTTGGCAGGGCTCAACACGACGCCGAGCCCGTGGGTGTACACGAGGCGTTCGTTGACCCATCCAGAGCCCGGGATCTGGTCCTCCGCGAGTTCTCGTGCCGAGGTCATGACCTGGGTGAGTTCGCCGTCGACCATGTACCGATCGACATCGACATCGGTGAAGTCGTAGTACGTCTTGATGTTCTGGAGCTCGGGATAGGTACGAGCCAGCACACCCGGATCCCACAAACGGATGTTGTCGATGGTCGGCCGGTTGGCTTCGATCCGCTGGGCGTCGAGGTCGGGCGATGCTTCGAACTCGATCGTCTCGACATCCGAAAGACCATAGGCAAGGCGCGTGAAGTCGAGATTGTGCTGAACGAACTCGGTTTCGCGACCGATCTCGTTCGGCTCGACCGAGAACCGTTGCACCATCGCCGGGTAGATACCACCGACACCGATCGACGTCACCAGCCAGATGCCGAGTGCGACCGCGGGCAGGGACCAGCCGCGGAACCACACGTTGACGAGCAGGATGATCGCCGAGACGATCGATATGAAGATCAGCAGATTCAGAGCAGGGATCTGGGCGTGTACATCGGTGTATGACGCGCCGAGCACCTGGCCCCGGCTGGAATACAAGAGCTCCCATTTGTCGAAGACGTATCCCACCGCCTTGAGGACGGCCACAAGTGCCAGGAGGATCGACACGTGTGCCTTGACGCCGTCGGATGTGCTTTGGCCCGGCGCTCCGATTTTGATTCCGCCATTGAGGTAGTGGGCCGCCACCACGACGAGCGTGACGACAAGCAGGAGTTGGAACAGCCAACCGAAGACATCCCGATAGAACGGAAGGCCGAAGATGTATCGGGACAGGTCGTTGCTGTAGATCGGATCGACAACTCCCCATTCCACGCCGTTGCGCCAGAACAGCCAATGCTGCCACCACGCACCTGCGCCCAATCCGATCAGGAGACCGAACAGCAGCGCAAACGACGCGCGCACCGCCCGAGCTCTCGGCTCCATCCACTGCTGGTACCGTTCAAGCAGTTCCTCATCGGGTCCCCCACCGACGATCAGCGAACGCGGTGACACCCGATCGACGACCCACAGATTGATCCAGAACGCGAGTATCGCGACGATCGAGGCGACGACGACGAGCCCCACCCGCGTAAAGGTCAGCGTCGTCCAGACCCTCGTGGCGTCAAGCTCGGAATACCACAGATAGTCGGTCCAGAGCGTTGCAAGCCACCGGGCTGCGAGGAGTAAGAGGAACCCCGCACCGAACACGATCGTGATGATCCGACGGAAACCGGATACCTGGCGGACGGGGATGGGTTCTCGATTGATCACAGTTGCAGTCTACGGCTGACACCGGCTAGACCCGTCGACGACTACAGACCTTGCAGGCGTCGTTCCGCCTCGTCGGTGCGCCACGTGCGGAACACCTTGCTCGCCGCGGCAGCCACGGCCCGATCACCCTTGCCGGCGCTCCGCGCGTCCTCAAGAGCCGACAGGACGGAGTCATGGAGATCGGAGGCAAAGGCCGCAGCGAGATTCCTCGCATCGGCGCTTCCCGTCACATCGGCCAGCACCGAGAACTCGGGTTCGAACCGATCGGCATAGTCGTCGGGTGGAACCCAATCCGGTTCGGTTCGCAGGGCCTCAAGTGTCTCGTTCTGAAGGTCCACCAAGGAACGCTTGACGTTCTTGAGTGCTGCGTTCCGCGCACCGAGCACCGATGCCTCCGATGGGTCGTCCGTCTTCTGCTCGGGTTCAGGTTCCGGTTCGTGGGTGGCGGCTTCCGGCTCGGGCACCGGATCGGACGACTCCGGTGTGGTGTCGTCCGATGCTTCGTCGGCTCGCGCCGTTTCAACCGTCGCGATCTGCTTCGGCGCGGCGGGCTCAGGCATCGACTTGAGTGCGGCAAACAGCGAACCGATCTCATCGGCGGAATCGGCCCGTTTGTCGGAATCCGGCTCTCCTTCGTCCGGCTTGGCGGGATCGGGCTCTTTCGCAGCATCCTGATCGGACGGTGGCGGCGAAGCTGCGGTCACAACCGCCTCCGGCTCGACCGCAGTGGGTTCGGCGACGGGCGGTCCCGGCTCGGATCCAGCTTCGGCAGGAGGCTGGATGCCCTCGCCGTGGGTGACCGGCAGATCCGGGGGTGGCGAGATGACAGCGACCGTCTCGGCCGGTTTGGGTTCCGAAGCCCGAGCTGACGAAGCCCTGATTGCCTCGATATCGGCAACCAGCTCATCAGGGTCGACCGGACGCAAGACCACAGCCTTCGACGGTGCGACGATCTTGACCGAGCCGACGTCCATGTCGTGCTGGGATCGGTTGTCGAACGGCTCGGGCTCGGGCTCGGGGGTCTCAAGTTCCTGCCGACGGGAATCAATCTCTTCCTCGAGATGGCTGATGGAAGCCCGCGTGGCCTCGAGTTCAGCAAGCAGTTCCGACCGTCGATCCTCCAGCGCGCGTGCCCGTTCCTGGGCCGCTTCGGCTGCCTTCTGTGCAGCCGCAAGCATGCCATCGGACTCGACGCGCGCCTCTTCGAGGATGACCTCTGCCTCCTGCCGCGCACCGCGTAGGGCCTCGTCCTTGTCCCGGCGCGCATCGGACGTGAGCCGCAACGCGTCACGTTCAGCTTCGGCTCGCATGAACAACGCGTCTTCTTGGGCTGCGGCCCGGATCGCCTTGGCCTCGGCAAGCGCCGAGTTCAAGAGCGCAGACCCTTCGTTCCATGCACTCGCCCGGAGTGCTTGGGTCTGCTCACGGGTGTTGCGGACGGCCTGGGTTGTCTCGGCCTCAGCCTCGGAGCGCCACTGCTCGGCGTCCTTTGCCGCCCGCTTCCTCAGACCTTCTGCAGCGCTGCGCGCAGCTTCGAGCACCGCAGCGACCTCCTCGCCGACCTTGTGGAGTTCGTTCGCCAGCACTTCGCGCTCATCGATACCCACGGCGAGACTGGTTGATGCGGCTTGGTCGACGGATGCCTCGAGGTCGGCAATCTGTGCCTGGAGCTCGGCGAGGAACGAATCCACCTGGGCGCGGTCATACCCGCGACGCACTACGTCAAAGTCGCGTGCCCGCGACTGACTCCTACTCACATCATCGGCCATATTCGTGAGCGTACCGGCAGGATGCAGAGTGTCCGCGGATTGTCTGGAACGAGGCTCGGAGCCCCGCGAACTACCCCAACGTGTCGAGATACGCCAATGCATCGTCGATCGTCGTGACCTTCACGACCGTGATCCGATCCTTCGCTGCGGCTACCGCGTCGTCGTAGTTGGCCTCGGGCACGAGGACCGCAACGGCCCCGGCTTCGATGGCCCCGTGCACCTTCTGTTTGATACCACCGATCGCCCCGACAGTCCCGTCGACGCGAATTGTGCCGGTCCCGGCAATCCGCTGGCCATGGGTCAGTTGCTCTGGGGTCAACTGGTCCATGATCTGCAGGGTGAACATCATCCCGGCCGAGGGTCCACCGATGTTGCGGGAATCGATCGTCACCTCGACGGGAAACTCGACGATCGGTTCGTTGTTGTCGAGGAGCACACCCAGCATGGGACGACTCGGATCGTCGACGTGTGGACCGAGTTCGATGGTGAAGTCCATGAGCTCGAACGTCGAGGGTTCATCCGAGTCCGGGCGTTCGACGGTGACCACGACGGGGTCACCGATGGCCAGCGGGGCCAGAAAGTCGATCACGTCGGACCTGAAGGCGACGATTTCTCCGTTGATGTCGATGATCACGTCGTTGGGGAGCAGCACACCGTCTGCGGCAGAGTCCGGCACGGTTTCGATGACCAGCGCCCCGGTTCCGATCAGTGTCACCTCATAGCCCAGCTTGGTGAGCGCTACGTACGTGGCGTCGCGTTTCGATTGGTCCATCGCAGCCAGCCCTTCGCGGCGGAGCTGCTCTTCGGAGACGCCAGCCGGGCGAACGTCGTCCCGGGGGTCGATGTCAACCCGCTCGTCGAAGTACGCGGCTGCCCATTCGAAGACGTTGGCTTCCTTGAGGGAGACGGTGAGGAAGAACAGCTCGCCGTTGTCGCTGAGGTTGCCGCCCTCGACGTGAACGAAGTCCGACGTGTCGTACACGGGGCCGGGACTCAGCGTGTAGTACGGAACCGACATGGACCACAGAAACCCGATCGCGATTCCGACGAGTATCAGGGCGGCGGCGAGATACCAAGGCCATACGGGGTTCTTGGGTGGGGGCCGCACGGAATCAGGAACCGCAGCAAACGGGTCGTGTTCTGCGACTTCGGTGGTTGAGTTCATCTCGACGAGGTTAACCCCACGGAGCCTTTGCGCTGTGCGAAACGTCTGCGTACCGAAGAGCACAGGACGGGCGACCGTCCCGATACGGAGGTGGATGTCCTAGAGCATCCTGTGCCGCGAGACCAGCTCGGCCACCACGACGATGCGCTGCGCTGCCGAACCCTTGGGATGGCAGGCGAACATGGTGAGTGTCGGGACCGGACGGTCGTAGGTGATCCAGATGTCGGTTGGATCGACGATCATCGTCTCGCTGACGCGGTACATGACGTCGTCTCCGCGGTTGTCCGTGATGCTGATGACATCTCCAACCGAGAGCTTGTCGAGGTCATGGAATGGTTGGCTGAACGTGGTCCGGTGACCTGCGAGAACGACGTTGCCCTCGTCTCCCGGTGTGGCGGTACCTGCCCAGAACCCGACTCCTTGGTTCAGGACGGTTTCATCCACCCCGACGCGCACGGTCTCCACCAGACCAATCGCCGGGATCTTGAGCTCGCCGAGGTTCCACGCAGCGGACTGCGTCGCGTGATTTGAGGGCTGTCGGGACGGCCCGGGAATCAGGCCGTCAGGCTGTGTCGCCGCCGATGCGGGCCCAGCGAACACGACCACTGCGATGGCAGCGGTCGTGAAACGAATAGAGTGGTCAATCAGTCCCATACACAACCAATCGGCGCATCACGTGTCCGGCTACACGAAAACCTAGCGGCGGAGGAAACCATGCAGACAACGTATCCGAGGCGAACCATCGCCGGAGCGGTCGTACCGCGATCGACCGTGAACACGATCGCCCTTGTGGTCGGATTCGCCCTGATCACCGCCCTTGCTGCCCAGATCAGGTTTCCGGTGCCGGGAACCCCTGTTCCGATAACGGGCCAGACCTTCGCTGTGTTGCTCTCGGGTGCCGCGCTCGGTGCACGTCTCGGTGCCGGTAGCCAGGCGCTCTATTGGATTCTTGGAGCCATCGGACTCCCCTTCTACACCGAGGCAAGCGGAGGATGGGAAGCCGCCACCGGTGCGACCGGCGGCTACCTGTTCGGCTTCATGGTCGCTGCATGGGCGGTCGGCCATCTCGCAGAACGCGGCCAGGACCGCACCATCGCAACTGCGATCCCTGCCTTCCTCGCCGGGAGCGCCGTCATCTACGTGTTCGGCGTCTCATGGCTCTACCTGTCCATCGACAGCATCGACACGATGACGGCTGCGTTGGCTGCCGGGTTCACCCCATTCGTGATCGGCGACCTTGCCAAGGTCGTTCTCGCAGGTGTGCTGCTTCCGTTGGCGTGGAGAATCGCCGACCGGGCGCGATTGGGCGGGTAGCCGCTAGCCCACCGGTTTGATGAACACCGTGCCGGTGAACGCGCCGACGATACGACCATCTTCACGGACCACATCGACGCGGTAGGTGGCGAGCGTCCGTCCTCTGGTCAATTCGGTCGCGGTTGCAGTGAGCGTGTCGCCGACGGTCGTCGGGGCGCTGATGACGAGGTGCGTGTCGATGGCAACCGCGTCCTCGGGGTAGGCGTTGGATGCCAGTGCGAAGGCGCAGTCAGCGATGGAGAACACCACTCCCCCGTGGGTGCCACCGAGAAAATTGACCTGATCATCCCGGACCGTCATCGAGACCGTGACCGTGTCGGGAGTCACTGCCCCGAGCACAAACCCCTGCGATCGCGCATAGGGGTCCCGCTGGAAGGCATCGCTGATTCGCTCGGATCGTTCAGGCATGGGACAACCCTAGGACGGTCGCGCTCGACCCCGAGGATCCGGGAATCTCGACGCCCGTCGACCTACACACCCATTTCCTCGCCAAGATACGCCTTGACCACGTCGGGGTTGTTCTGAACCTCGGTGGGTGTGCCCACGGCAATGACCTGCCCGAAGTCAAGGACAAGGACCCGGTCGGCGATGTCCATCACCAGACCCATGTCGTGCTCGACGAGGATGATCGCTATCCCGAGTTCTTCTCGGATGTCGAGGATGAACCGCGCCATGTCCTCGGTCTCCTCGAGGTTCATCCCGGCAACCGGCTCGTCGAGCAACAGGAGTTCGGGTTCCATCGCAAGGGCCCGGCCGAGCTCGACACGTTTCTGGATGCCGTACGGCAATAGTCCGACCGGATACTTGCGCCACGACTCGATTTCGAGGAGGTCGATGATGTCCTCGACCTTCTTGCGGTTGTCCATTTCTTCGCGTTTGGCCTTCCCGATCCAGGCACCACCGGCGAACCAGCCGACGTTCGTACGGACATGCCGCCCGAGCGTGATGTTCTCAAGCACCGTCATGTGAGCGAACAGCTCGATGTTCTGGAAGGTCCGAGCGATGCCGAGGGCCGCCACACGATCGGGGCGCATCCCGAGGATCGACTCACCCTTCCAGCGGATGTCGCCGGACTGCGGCTTGTAGACACCGTTGAGACAGTTGAATGTCGATGTCTTGCCCGCGCCGTTCGGACCGATGACGGCGAAGAGCTCACCCGGCTCCATGGAGAAGGACAGGTCGACGAGGGCATTGACGCCCTTGAACGACAACCCGACGTGATCGAACTCAAGGAGGGGGGCGCTCACGACAACCACCGCTTCCTCCGTTTGTAATGCTTGACATCGCGGAACGACCGGCGCTCGCCCTCGGCGTGCAGACCCAGGTAGAACTCTTGGACGTCCTCGTCCCCGAGCAACTTGTCGGCGTCGCCGTCCATGACGACCTTCCCCGTCTCCATGATGTATCCGTAGTCTGCGATCGACAACGCCATGTTTGCGTTCTGTTCGATCAACAAGACGCTCGTGCCCGTCTTGTTGATGTCGACGATCACATCGCGGATCTGGGTCACAAGCAACGGGGCAAGGCCGAGCGATGGCTCGTCCAGAATCAGGAGCGTCGGATTGGCCATGAGCGCCCGGCCGATCGCAAGCATCTGCTGTTCACCGCCCGATAGGTACCCGGCCGTGTCCTTCCTGCGGGTCGCCAGGACCGGGAACAAGGTCATGACCTTGTCGTGATTCTCCTTGACACTGGTTGCGCTCTTGTTGGTGGTCGCTCCGGTACGCAGGTTGTCCTCGACCGTCATTTCGGCAAACACGCGGCGGCCCTCCATGACCTGGGCGATGCCTGATCGCACGATGTGGGATGCGTCCTTGCCCTGGATCTCGGTGCCGTTGTAGCTGATGGTGCCCTTCGTGATGTCCCCCTCGTGGACATCGAGAAGTCCTGTGATCGCCCGGAGCGTGGTGGTCTTCCCTGCTCCGTTGGCTCCGAGGAGCGCAACGATCTGCCCTTCTCGTACTTCGAGGGAGAGTCCCCGAAGAACCAGAACGACGTCGTTGTAGACCACCTCGAGGTTTGCGATCTCAAGCATTCGGCCTCACACACATCACTTTCGTAGTGGACCGGTGGGGGTGCCGACGGCACCCCCACCCATCCGATGGTCCTCTACAACTCGTAGCACGCGGCCTGGAAGTCGTAGTCGGCAGCGGCGTCACTGATGAAGAAGTCCTTCATCAACACCGAGCCTGTTGTCGCGTCAGCCTGGCTGACGGTCTGACCCGCTCCGCCTGCGGCCGTGTACACCGCAAGGTCTGGGTCGTAGATGGCAAGACTCCGCTGCACGAAGTCGTTCGGTTCCCCTGCCCAGGACTGAGCGGGTTGCGATCCACCGAA
>CBDUOH010000054.1:0-14699 GCA_965368815.1 uncultured Acidimicrobiia bacterium | reverse complement strand
GTGGCTCGGACTGGCGAGGTCCTAGCCGAGAACGCTCTCCAATTCATCCTCTGCCACCAGAACGGCGCGAGCCTTGGAACCGACCGAAGGCCCGACGACACCCTTTGCTTCGAGGATGTCCATCACGCGACCCGCTCGTGCGAATCCGATGCGGAGTTTCCTCTGGAGCATCGACGTCGATCCCAGTTGCGAACGAACGACGAGTTCAATCGCTTCGCGCATCATCTCGGGGTCTTCTCCATCGAAATCTTCCATCTCTGCGGCGGCCTGCTGCGCCTGCTCGAAGACCTCACGGTCCCGGTACTGCGCCTCGCGCTGCTCCCGCACCCAATCCACAGCGGCGTGGACCTCGGCCTCGGAGACGAACGAACCCTGGACCCGCTCTGCCTTGGGCTCGCGCGATGTCACGACGAGCATGTCGCCGAGCCCCACGAGTTTGTCGGCTCCGCCTTGATCGATGATGACGCGCGAATCTGTCTGGGATGCGACCGAGAAGGCGAGGCGGGACGGCACATTCGCCTTGATGACACCGGTGATCACGTTCACAGATGGACGCTGCGTTGCCAGCACGAGATGGATACCCACGGCTCGGGCCATCTGGGCGATACGGACGATGGAGTCCTCCACAACCTTGCCGGCGACCATCATCAGGTCGTTGAGCTCGTCGACGACGATCACGATGAATGGGAAGCGGTCAAACATCTCTTCATCGAGGCCCCCGGCGTCATAGGTCTCCCGGTATGAATCGATGTCGCGGACCCCGGCGTCGGCGAGGAGGTCATAGCGCCGGTCCATCTCCGACACCGCCCACTGGAGCGCATCAGCTGCCTTCTTGGGATTCGTGATGACCCGCGTCAGCAGGTGTGGCACGTCGTTGTACTGCCCGAGCTCGACCCGTTTGGGATCGACGAGGATGAGACGGACTTCCTCGGGGGTCGCCCGCATGAGGATCGACGTGAGCAGTGAGTTGATGCACGACGACTTGCCGGCACCCGTTGCACCGGCGATAAGCACGTGAGGGAGCTCGGTGAGCCGCAGCAGCCGAGATCGGCCCGACACATCCATACCGAGACCCACCAACATCGGATCGTGGTCTGCGGTTGCAGCCTCGGATGTCAGGACGTCGCCCAGCGTGACCAGCTGACGCTTCCGATTCGGTACTTCGACACCGATGGCGCTCTTGCCGGGGATGGGGGCGAGGATGCGCACATCGGCTGCGGCGAGCGCGTAGGCGATGTCGTTGCTGAGGTTCGTGACCTTGTTGACCTTCACCCCGGGCGCAAGTTCGATTTCGTATCGCGTGACGGTCGGCCCGGGAACGATGCGTGTGAGTGTGGCATCGACACCGTGCTGGCGGAGTGACTCTTCGAGTGCCTCACCCGTCTCCTTGAGGCCACGGCCGTCCTGACCCTCGTGCTTCGACAGTCTCAGGATGTCAAGCGGGGGAAGCTTGTAGCCATCGGTCGCGAGCGGTTTGGCGACCTTGGGGCCCTCCGGCTTGGGATTCGGAGGAGCCGTGGCGGCGTCGGAACTCTTCTTCGGTCGGGTCTTCTTCGCCTTCATCGGCTGCGGGGGCAGCTCGACGGCGATGCTGTCATCGTCGAGCAGATCGACGGTGACGCCGCCGTCAATCCCGCGGTCGGTGTCCGAGAAGCCACCGATCGTTCCAAGGGTCTTCAGGTACGTTCCGAGCTGCCGGATCACGTCCCCAAGGGACGCCTTCGTGATCAGCAACGCTCCAACCCCGATCAACGCAACAAGAATGACGAGGGCTCCCCAGTACCCGACGAGTCTGACAAGCGGGAAGGTGATCAGCGAACCGACAGCGCCTCCGTGCTCCGCGACGGATTCGGATCCACCAGCGAGCGGAACGTTGCCGGTGAACAGGTGGAACAGTGAAAGCGAACCGATGAACAGCACACCGACCCCGAGCACCGTGCGGCCGTGATCATCCTTGGCGATGACCCCGATCATCGACAGCCCGGCGATGATCATCGCTGCGGGGACGACGAACGCCCACACACCGAACAGGTAGCGGGTCAGATTCGAGGCCTGCGCACCCACCGGACCGGACAGGTCGAAGAATGACAGGAACATGAGGACTGCTGTGGCAATGAGCACGATGCCCCACACGTCCGTGCGGTGCTCACCCAGCTGTTCGCCGATCTTCCCCGGAACCGCCCCCAGCGCGGAGGTCGTCCGTCTCAGTATCGACTGCTTCTTTCTCTTTTTTGTTGCGGTACTCCGCCCCTTGGCCCGATCCGTCGTGGTTCGTGTCGCCATGGGACACGAACTGTACCCCATGCGTGTAATTCAACCAACCACCTAGCGCGCGACCTCACGCGCGAAGAGTTACATTGTTGTAATTCACACCCGCCGGACCCCGCCACGTCCGGGGCGGGAACCCACCCAGCACCCGGGAGCGTCACATCCACATGCGGATCGTCATCGCAATCGGGATACTGGCTGCAACCCTGGTCGGGTGCGGCGGTACCCCGACGCGGGAGATCGCGACGTCGACGACCGCGTCGCCCACGACCTCCACGACGGCAACCACGCCGACGACCGAAGTCACTCCCCGACTCGTCTTCACCATCGAACTCAGCGGTGGCTGCATAATGGCCGGCCCGAACTGTGCGCAATACCGGTTCTGGAGCGACGGCACCATTGAATTGTTCCGGGTCGGCATCGACAGAACCACACCCGAAGGGACCGCGATGATCGATCCGTCACTCGTGAGCGACGTGGCGGATCATGTGATGGCGATCGACCTCGACCGCCTCCGTGCATCACTGCCCGAGGGTGAATGTCGGGGTTGCTACGACGGTATCGATACGACGTTCACCTATGTGGTGTCCGACGGATCACCCTCGTTCGCCAGTGTCGATGTCGAACTGCATGACTCCGTGCCGTTGTTTGCCGCCACGTGGGCAGCGCTCGAAGAAGCACAACTTGCCGTCGGTCAACTCGAACCTGAGATGCATTCGCCGTAGTCGACGGTCTAGACCTCGAACACGACAGGAAGAATCACGGGTCGCCGACCGGAGTCCTTCTTGATGGCTCGGGCGGTCGAATTGCGAATCCGCTTGCGCACGTTGTCGAGGTCGACGGGGAAGTCGAGGCTCTCGACCGACTGGGTGACCCGCTCCGCGATCATGTCGTGCAGCTCGACCTCT
Source organism: uncultured Acidimicrobiia bacterium (assembly GCA_965368815.1). Lineage (GTDB taxonomy): Bacteria > Actinomycetota > Acidimicrobiia > Spongiisociales > UBA5794 > UBA5794. The sequence goes on along the minus strand of CBDUOH010000054.1, from coordinate 11,523 downwards.
TCGCTCGTGACGCCGTGTGAATCGACATCGGGGCCGACAAGGATCTCGCCAGACCTCGGGTTGATCCCGACCGTGACGATGATGACACCGTCGTCCGCGAGGTGTTTCCGGTCGCGAATCACCGAATCTGCCTCACCGATGTCCGTCCCGTCGACATAGACGTAGCCGGAGGGGACAGCCCCGCGCTCGACCCGCATCTCACCGTTTTCCAGAACGACCCGATCGCCGTCCTCGCACACCTCGACCTGGGGGATCCGCATCTCGCGGCCGAGTGCGGCGTTCGCGATCATGTGCCGGTACTCGCCATGCACCGGAACCAATGCTTCGGGCCGCACCGTGTTGTAGAACGTCTTCAACTCCTCAGCAGCCGCGTGACCAGACACATGGACGTGGGTGTTCCGACCGTGGTAGACGTTCACCCCGGCCCGGTACAGGTTGTTGATCACCTTTGAGACACGGGTCTCGTTTCCGGGGATGGGCGTTGCTGAGATGATGACGGTGTCGGACTCATCGAGCGAAATGGACCGATGCTGACCGGCGGCCATCAGCGACAGCGCTGCGAATGGTTCTCCCTGGCTCCCGGTCGAGATGATCGCGGTCTGCGCATCGGGCATACCGACCAACTCGTTGAGCTCCACGAGGGCACCATCGGGGATGTCAAGGGTCCCGAGTTCGGCAGCGATATCGGAGTTTCGCAGCATGGACCGCCCGATGAACGCGAACTTGCGACCGTCCCTGACCACCGCGTTGATCGCCTGCTGGACACGATGGACGTGCGAGGCGAAGCACGCCATGATCACGCGCCCGTCGGCATGCGCGACGATCTCATCGAGCCGCTCACCGACCGTTACCTCCGATGGCACGTACCCGGGACGTTCGGCGTTGGTCGAATCGGCGAGCAACAGACGAACGCCGCGTTGACCGATCGTTCCGAAAGAACGCAGATCGGTTGGCACCCCATCGATCGGCGTAGGGTCGAGTTTGAAGTCACCCGTGTGCAGAACAATCCCCTCAGGGGTGTCGAACGCGATGCCGGCAGCATCGGGGATCGAGTGCGATACCGGGATGAATGTGAAACGGAACGCCCCGTGATCCACCCAGTCGTAGTACTGGACAGGCCTCAGATCCGGCGTGAGCCCGTGTTCTTCGATGCGTGCCCGGGCGAATTCGACGGACAACGGCGTTCCGAAGATCGGCACATTGACCTCCCGGAGGAGATACGCAAGGGCTCCGATGTGGTCCTCGTGCCCATGCGTGAGGATGATGCACTCGAAGTCATCTTTGCGGTCGATGACGTCCGAGAAGTCAGGGAGCACGAGATCGACCCCGAGCATGTCCTCCTCGGGGAACATGAGCCCACAGTCGATCATCGCGAACGACTTCCCGACCTCGATTGTGGCGCAGTTACGGCCGACTTCCCCGAGCCCTCCGAGGAACCCAATACTGACGGTCATACTGACCGGTATTCGTTGATGTCATCCAGTGCCGCACTGATCGCTGCCAGTGTGGTGTTGGAAGCCTTGACCAGAGGCAGCCTCGGCTCCCCGACGTCGTCCCAGTACTCCGACAGCCCGGCCTTGAGGGGCATCGGGTTGGGCTCCATGAACAACGCAGTGGTGAGAGGGTCGACCAGATCGTCGAGTTCCTTGGCACGTTCGTCATCGCCGTCGGCGAGTGCCTGGACCATGGCTGCGATCTCGCGGCCCGCAAGATGGGATGTGACCGAGATCACGCCGACAGCCGGTCCTGCCATCAGACTCCGCGTGAGTTTGTCGCTGCCCGAGTAGACGGCGAAGCCCTCAGGCAGCTCTTCCATCGCCCGCAGCGACCACGAGGCGTCGTCAACAGCGTCCTTTGCGCCGACGATGTTTGGGTGCTCGGCCATCTCAGTCAGCGTGTCGATCTCGATGAGCGTGGCCGTGCGGCCGGGGATGTTGTAGATGATCAAGGGGGCGTCGGATGCGTCGGCAATGGCCGTCATATGGGCGACGATGCCCTGTTGTGGGGGCTTCGAGTAGTAAGGCGTCACGGCCATGAGACCATCAACACCCGATGCTGCGGCCGCTTTGGCGAGCTCGACCGATTCACGTGTGTCATAGGTCCCGACGCCCGCAACAACGGTCAACTCCCCGTTTGCGGCATCCACAGCGGCCTTGAATAGCGCCAGTTTCTCTGCCCGCGACAGCGTGGGGGACTCACCGGTGGTTCCGGCAACGACGATGCCATCGGACCCGTTCTGACCGAGGTGTCGTACGAGCTTCCAGAACGTGGCGTAGTCGACGGCACCGGTATCGGTGAACGGTGTGATGATCGCTGTGAGTACGCGCCCAAAGGGCGCCGGAGGTCGTTCGTCCATGTCTGGGACGGTACCAGAGATGTGAGGACTCGCATCGCTGATTCAACGGGCTTGAGGTCGCTGCCGTGTCGTGCGCGACCCGGCGAGATGGACTTCGTTGGCTCGTCGTCGCCACCGGAGTCCTCAGTCATCAGTATTCTTGGTGTATGAACTCCTCAAGCAATCACATCAAAGATGTCACCACGGAAACGTTCCAACAGGACGTGCTCCAGCGGTCGAGAGAGGTTCCTGTCCTGGTCGACTTCTGGGCCGAGTGGTGCCAGCCGTGCAAGACGCTCTCCCCCACGCTTGAAGCACTCGCCGAGGCATACGGCGGGAAGATCGAGCTGGCGAAGGTCGACGTCGATGCCAATCAGGACGTGTCCGCCCAGTTCCTCGTGCAGTCGATTCCGACCGTCGTCGCGATCAGGGATGGCAAGGAGGTGAGCCGCTTCACGGGAGCCCTCCCCGAGGCATCGGTACGTGCGTTCATCGACAGCATCCTCCCGACTGAGCACGACACGATGGTCGAAGAAGCCCGGACCGCCCTTGTCGACGGCGACACGTCGACGGCCGAGCACATCTTGCGACAGGTGCTGACGAACGAGCCGGATCACCACGACGCCGGGGCGAGCCTGGCTTCGATCCTGATCGACCGAGGGGACATCGAGGAGGCTCTGATCGTCCTCGGCAAGCTTGTGCCCGACGGTGAGGTTGAGCGGCTGCAGGCAGCTGCCCGTCTCCGCCAAAGCGGGGGCGAGGACCTGGCGGAACTCGAGGCTGCCGTCGCCGCAGACCCCGAATCGGACCGGGCCCAACTCGATCTCGCTCAGGCACTGGCTGCCCGATCGCAGTTCGAACCTGCCCTGGACCGCCTGCTTGCTGTCGTCACGAAACGATCCGAAGGCAAGGAAGAGGCCAGGAAGGCAATGGTCGACATATTCGAGGTTCTCGGAAACGAGCACCCGTTGACATCGGATTATCGGCGCAAGCTGGCCACTGCCCTGTACTGATCGTTGCTCGTCGGCTAGCCGATACCCAGCAGTGTCTCGAGACCGACGGCCAGCGGCTCTCGTTGGGCCGATACGGACCGGACCGCAAGCAGGACACCGGGCATGAACGCGGCACGGTCCGACGTGTCGTGTTTGATCGAAAGCGTTTCGCCGGGTGATCCGAACAGCACCGTCTGATGTGCCAACAGCCCCGGCAGCCTGACCGAATGGACGGTCACGCCTTCGACGTCGGCGCCGAGGGCCCCGGGTGCGATCTCCTCCGATTCGACCGCCCGCGACTGCGGTCCTCCTGCTGCAGCGATCCGCGACGCAGTCGCCATGGCCGTTCCCGACGGTGCATCAGCCTTGCGGTCGTGGTGCATCTCGATGACCTCGGCAACGGGGAAGTGCGGTGCGGCGAGCTCGGCCATCCGCATCATCAGCACGGCACCAATGGAGAAGTTCGGAACGACGAGGCAGTTGCCGGGCCCATTGCTCCACAGCCGTTCGAGCGCCGCAAGACGTTCGGTATCGAAGCCCGAGGTCCCTACGACCACGTTGGCTCCGAACGATCGCCATTGGGCGAGATGATCCATGACGACATCGGGCCGCGAGAACTCGAGAATGACATCGCAACCGTCAAGTGCAGCGCTGTCCTGACTTATGGACAGCCCCGCGATGTTCCCGGCGGTGTGTGCGTCGTACAGCGCTATGAGATGCAGGTCGTCCGCTTCACTGAGCGTTGCTGCGGCGAGGCCACCCATCTGACCCGATGCGCCGGCTACACCAACCTTCATTGCACGTACTCCTCGAGGTCATCTGCGTCGAACGGTCCCACGGCACCGAGGACGTATGGGCCCGAGTATGCCACTTTGACCGCGTCGCGGACCTCGTCAGGGGTCACCTGCGAGATGCGATCGACCGTTTCGTCGACGGTCATGTGCTCCATACCTGTCAGCTCCGTGCGCCCGATCCGGTTCATGCGACTCAGTGCGTCCTCAAGTCCGAGGGCAAGAGCGCCTTTGACATGGCCTTTTGCCCTGTCCAACTCCTCGGAAGTGAGACCTTCCGCGATGAGGCCGTCGATCTCGGCTCTGACGAGGCGGAGCACCTCATCGGTCTGGGACGGTGTGGTTCCCACATAGATGGCAGATGCGCCGGTGTCGGCGAACGGCAGCCGGAAACTGTGGACAGCGTATGCGAGGCCGCGGGTTTCCCTGATCTCGTGGAACAGGCGGGAGCTCATCCCGCCTCCGAGGATGTGGTCGGCAAGCATCAGAGCGAACCGGCGCTCATCGTCGCGAGCTATCGAAGGGCTGCCGAACACGAGGTGGGCTTGTTCGGTGTCCTTGCTCCGCACCCGTACCGCTGAACCGATCGGCGGCTCGATCAGATCCCGCGTGATGCTGTCGCCCTCCCAGTCCCCGAATCGTTCGGCCACCTGATCGGCGATGTCGTCGTCGATGTGACCGGCGATGGCCACGACCGTCGAATGAGGTGAATAGCGGCGTGCCCAGTAGTCGTGGATGGTGTCGCGACTCATCGACCCGATCGAATCGGGGGTTCCGAGGATCGGAGGTGCAAGCGGATGGGATTCCCACAGGGCGGTGATGAACTGCTCGTGGGCGACATCGGTCGGATCGTCCTCGTTCATGTTGATCTCTTCGAGGACGACATTCCGTTCGCTGTCGATCTCGGATTGGCGGAACGCAGGACGCTGGATCATCTCGGACAGGATGTCGAGTCCGAGCGGCAGGTCCTCATCCCTCATCCTCGTCCAGAAGCAGGTGTACTCCTTGGACGTGAATGCATTGTGCCTGGCCCCGATCCCGTCGAATGCTTCCGAGATCTCCCTGGCGGACCAGGTCTCGGATCCTTTGAAAAGCAGGTGCTCGAGGAAGTGCGATGCGCCGGCCTCGGCACCGAACTCATCTCGACTGCCTGTGTCCACCCAACACCCGACAGCGACCGATCGCGTCGTGGGCATCGAATGCGAAATGATCCTGAGCCCGTTGGGCAGTGTGGTGAGTTCATGTTCCATTGACCATCGATGATAGGAACACGGGGCGGAAGTGGACGCTGGTGTCGCGTGCATCGACCCGAACAGGCTCTTTGTGGCCAGAGCGAACCCCGACACTCGACCTCCGAAGGACGGTTCACACCATGTTTGACCGACGAATCGCGATCGTTGCGGCTGCCATCGGGTTCGCTGTCGCCTCTTGCTCAAGCTCGATCGGCGGCGAGTTGCCTGCCACCACCGAAGCGCCGCCTGACACGGTCGCGAATCCCGGAGGGATCAACGTCACCGGTTCGACCACACCGGACATTGAGACCACGACCACCGAAGCACCGGAGATTCCGTACACCCCTGTCCCCCTCACACTCGAGTCCCCCGAGTTCGAGGCGGTCACCATCACGACCGCCGACGACATCGACCTGTACGCCGAGTACTACAGACGCGGCCCGACGGCCATCCTGTACACGCACCACATCGCGACGTCGAGATCCGGCCCGTTCGACAGCAGCTCGAACCACCCTTGGACCTGGACGCTTGCCGATCATGGCTACACCGTCCTTGCCCCTGACCTGCGGGGTCATGGCCAGAGCGAGGGCACGATCCACGTCAACGACACCAAGCTCGATATCGACGCCCTCTACCAGTTCCTCGTCGACGAAGGGTTCGAGACCATCGTGAGCTTCAACATCTGGGGTTCGGGACCGATGGCAGTCAACGCGAACGTCACCAGCGATGCGGTGGACTTCGATGGCATGGCGCTGCTGTTCACACCATTGGCCCGCAACGGCAATGATCTGGTCACCGATCTCCCATTGACCACGGTTCCGATATGGATCGTCCAGTCGGACTTCGGTTCAAGCGGGGGCATCCCCTACCGCCTGACGCCATACACCCCGAACCTTTGGGACGCGTTCGTGTTCCCCAGAGTTCCCACGGGACTCACGTTCCAGGACGTGTACGGCGAGGAATATGTCGGAAGGATGATTGCCTTTCTCGACCACATCGAGAACAGCGGCTAGGCACCCAATGTCCATCAATCCTCCTCGGACGCCGGTTTTCTCCGACGCTGTTTTATCTCCCCACGTCTGCGTTTCTCGTCGAGACGCTTCTTCCTCGCCGATCGTGATGGCCGGGTCGGCCTTCGTTGCGGTGGATCCGGCATCGCGGCTTGGCTGAGTGCGGCGTCAAGCCGTCGACGTGCACGCTTGCGGTTGGTTGCTTGCGATCGGGATCGGTCCTCGGTGATCCGGATCTCGGAACCGAGTCTGGCGATGATGCGGCGCCTGACCGGTTCGTCGAAGACGGACGACTCGGCAATGTCGAATGACAGCTCGACCCTGGTCGATGTCTTGTTGGCGTGTTGACCGCCCGGTCCACCTGTTGGGCTGAAACGCCACGTCAATTCGCTGTCGGGTATGTCGAACCGCACGGTGCACCTTTCTCGAATCCGACCATGCAACGGTCGTAGGGCACGGGCGGCATCGTACACTGGGGGGTTGATGCGCGACCGTGACCAATCTGTTCTCAACGAAATCCTGCCCCCTGAGGAGCGGGCGATCGAAGCCGTGGTCGCGCGCTATCAGCGCGTCGCTCCCGCGGTGACCCGATTTGCACGCTCGCTTGCCGGCAACGAGGAACTCCAGGTGCGCCTCGGCACACAGGCGACATCGACACCGGACACGATCGTTCTCGACCCTGGCGCATTCCAGACCGCATATGCACGTTCAGCTCCGGTGACACCGTCGGAGGTAGCGCTGACTTCTGCCCTCCACGAAGTGATCCACCTCATCGCCACCGACCTCGACGACGAGCGACCGGTCCCCAAGGAGTGGCTTGCGTTCATGACGTCCGACGATGGCGGCGACGGGGATGAGGACGAAGGGCCGATGGTTCCGCTCGGCCTCTTCCAATTCGGGGACATGGACGATGACCTCGTGCTTCCCGATGTCGAAGAAGCCGACATCGATTTCGGGGACGAAACCACCGAGCCCGTCGAAGGCGCCGTAACGGTGCTCGAGGCGCTGAATCAGGTCGGGGGACCCGCAGCCGAGGCACTGTTCCTCGCGGTGGAGGATGCACGGCAGGAACGGATCCATTTCGACGCCTATCCGGGGGCCGGATCCGTGCTCAAGGATCTGTACCGGTCGTCCGTGGGCCACGCCATGGGTCAGGCACGACCCTTGGGACAGTTCGCGCTTGCCTGCTTCATGATCGTCGGCGGTCACGAGGAACGGAACGTCATCCAGCGGCGACTCGCACCCCACGTCGCCGTAGCCATCGACGACGCCATGGGTTTCCTCGATCCCGTGTTCGACGTTGACGATGCGTGGTCCGTGGGAACGATCGCCCTCCAGCTGCTTTCGGTCGCGAAACTGCACAACCTCGTCCAGGAAGGCGCCGGGACCAGCAACCAGCACCGCAAGCTCGAAGCCGAAGCTGACGGCGCCTCCATCTCGCAGTCCGTCGATGCCGTACGACTTGTCACCCCGTCGCTCGCCGACCGCGAGTCATACGAACAAACCAGACAGGCAGCCCAAGCGGTGTCCGCTGAGGATGGCATCAAGGGCGAAGCCGACCAGGCGGGCGATCCTGCGACCGACCAGATCATGAAGGTCTCCACGGCACCCACGGTGTTCCTCCCGTCGGGTCAGGGCGGCAAGCTGGTCGTCACTGATCTGCCGGTGGGATTCGCCGAGTTCGCACCACAGGGTCGCGAGATGCTCACAAAGGCCAGTAGCGACTGGGGTGTGGCTCAGCATCGGGTCTCGGGCGAGTTGTATCCGTTGTTCCTCGCGAACCAGCGACGAGGTCTGCGGTCGGGCTACGACGTCGGCGACCTGTCCCCGTACACACCGCTCCTGCTCGGTGCCGGTTTGTACGAGCGCATGTTCGAACGGAGGGACCTGCCGTCGCGTCGTTCGTACGCCGTGAGCCTGCTCGTGGATGGCTCCGCCTCGATGCTCCAGCCACGCGCCGTGGGGCACAGGAAGGCTCCCTGGGCGATGGCCGCAGCACTGCTCGGGGCGTGGACACTCGCCAGACTCGCTGACGAGCTCCAGATCGACTTCGAGATCGCCATCTTCAACCGATCCTTTGCTGCCCAACGGGACGACACCGAACACAGCTACCGCGAGATCCGATCCCGGGCCACCGCAGGATTGCGTCAATCCCAGGGCGGCAACGCCGAACGACTGACGCGCACGGTCAATCACTACCTCGTGAAACCGTTCAATGCGAAGTGGCGCTCGAGCGAGGACATACTCGCCGGTCTCTTCTACACCGCAGCCGCGCCGCAGGAGGCTGCACGCGAAGCCAGAAAGGATCCGCGATCGGCTCCCCCGGTCTCGATGTTCGACAAGGCGGCGAACGTCGACGAATTCAACGTCGCGCATGCGGCGGAACGACTCGCCGCCCAGAAGGCCTCGCACCGGATCATGGTCGTGCTCGCTGACGGCATGACCCGCGGGTCCGTCCAAGCGCTCGCCGAGACGGTGGCAAGCGTCGAGCACGCGGGAGCAACCGTGTTGGGCATCGGGGTCGGCGACGACACCGTGCGGTCTGCGTACAGTCGGGCCCAGGTCGTCGAGCAACCGCTCGATCTTGCGGCGGCAATGGTCGACGGCGTCCGCTCGACCCTCTATCGCACCATCGCAGCCTCCGGTTCCGATGCGTGGTGGGTCCACGCCGGCGGCAGGGTGCTCGAGGATTTGAGCCACGCATGACCCACCGCCCATCACACGAGACACACCTTTTCTTGATCACCATGCAACAACAGGAGCACTCAAATGGCTGAAACCGTCGTATTCGTTGACCCGACAGGCGTCGGGCCTGATGTCAAGCTGCCCACGGCTGATGTCTCGAGCGATCTTCCCGACTACGAGACCCGACTCGATCACATCCCGACCGAGGATCCGTTCTATGTGGATCTGGGCATGCAGTACAAGCTCGCGCGCCTTGAAGAGATTCGCAGGAGCCATTTCATGGACTCGCCGCTGCATCTTGCTCTCCGTGGACACATGGGGACCGGCAAGGACCACGACCTCGAGCAGTTCGCAGCGAGGCTCAAGACGCCGTACTACCGGATCCCGTTGACGGGTGAGGTTCGTGACATCACCCTCATCGGATCCGTGAAACTCCACGGTGACGGCAAGGGTGGAACGGAGAGCCGCTGGCAGGACGGCGACATCACGAGAGCGCTACGAGGGCCGTCGATTGTCAACCTGTCGGAACTCAACGCCGCCGGGGCTGAAACGCTCTTTGCCCTCCACGGGCTCCTCGACCGACACCGTGCCCTCGAGCTGCAGACCGGGGAAATGGTGCGACTGCGCGATGACGTCCGGATCTTCGGCACACTCAACCCCACGGATCTGCGCGACTACGCAGGTACCCAGACGCTCAACAAGGCCTTCGCCGACCGTTGGATCATCTGGGAGAAGGCCTTCCCCGGCGAAGAAGAGCTCGACACGATGCTGGAGCGACGACATCCCGACCTGCGTGCCGACGTCCGTGACCTCCTGACCAAACTCGCCGTGGAGATCAACACCTCGTTCTCGGCTGGCGATTCGCGGACCCGTGTCGAAACCCCGATGTCGCTGCGAACGGTGCTCGATCGGTATCCCGCGGGTCTGCGGATGTACACCAGTGCCGAGGATCCGATGCGACGGGCCTGGGAAGAGTTCGTACTCCCCCACATCGACCAGTACGACCGTGATCACTATGAGACCGTGTGGAGTGCAGTCGTGCGCAAGGGCCCGAGCGGCGACCCGTTCGGCGGCTGACGACGAACGGCGGTTCGGAGGCTACGGTTGCGCCATGCGGATCACACGTTTCCAACATGCGACCCAGCTGATCGAAGTCGAAGGATCCCGTCTCGTGATCGATCCGGGGACGTTCACGACGTTCGACACCGTTCCGACCGGAGTCGTCGCCGTCGTCATCACCCATGAGCATGCGGACCATTGGTCGCCAGACCTTGTCCGGTCACTCATCGAAGTCAACCCTCACGCGGTGTGCTTCGGGACCGGCGTCGTCGCCGAGTCTGCCCCTGATCTCGATATCACTGTTGTCACACCCGGGACGTCCGTCGACATCGATGCATTCGGGCTGCGGTTCTTCGGTGGCCTCCATGCCATCGTCCACCGCTCGATTCCCCAGATTGCCAACGTCGGTGTGTGGGTGAACGAGACCCTCTTCTACGGCGGCGATGCTCTGGAGCCGCCCGGGGTGCCCGTGGATGTGTTGGCAGTTCCAGCAAGCGGTCCGTGGCTCAAGATCGGAGAGGTCATGGATTATGTGGCCGAGGTGGCACCGAATCGCACGTTCGCCGTTCACGACATGCTCAATTCCGATACGGGCAATCACATGGCCAACAGCAGAATCGAATCGGCGGTCCTCGGCGTCGGTGGTGACCATGTGCACCTGCGCCCGACACAGTCCTTCGATCACAGCATCCGTCGCTGAACCGGGCCCGATGCCTCTCGTTGGACTCAGGCGACCCGTGATGCCCGACTTCTGATACCGTTTCACCATGCCTTCATTCGACATTGTTTCCCAGGTAGATATGCAAGAGGTCCGCAACGCGGTCGATCAGGCCTCACGCGAGATCGTGAACCGATACGACTTCAAGGGGACCAACACCACCGTGATCCTCAGCGACGACGGTATCCGCATCGATGCGGACTCCGACGGGCGTGCCGAAGCCGCTATCGATGTTCTCAAGTCGAAGCTCGTGAAGCGGAACGTCTCGCTCAAGTCGATCTCGGGCGGCGAGCTCAAGCCGATCGGTGGAGGGCGGACCGAGGCCCGTTTCACGCTCAACGAGGGAATCAGCCAGGACGCAGCCAAGGAGTTGGTGAAGCTCATCAAGGACATGAAGCTGAAGGTTCAGGCCGCGATCCAGGGCGATCAGGTCCGGATCACGGGCAAGAAACGTGACGACCTCCAAGAGGTCATCGCAGCCATCAAGGGTCTCGACTACCGACTCCCCCTGCAGTACATCAACTTCAGGGACTGACCGGCCCTCAACCGCGCAGCGATTCCGACGAGCCCGGGTCTGCGTACTCGATGCGTACCTCCCGAGTCATCCATCTGGCTGATTCGACCTACTCCTCTACGACGAACTCCCCGAACATGCCGCGGTCCCGGTGGTCGCCAACGAGGCAGACGTAGAAGTAGACGCC
>CBDUOH010000053.1:0-14971 GCA_965368815.1 uncultured Acidimicrobiia bacterium | reverse complement strand
GTCAACCAGATCTGCGGTTGTCAGATCCGCACCGTACGTCGCGAGAATCTCAGCGTCGAAGGTGACGGGTTGAAGTGGTAGGGCGATCTCCATTGCGTGTTCATGGGCGACGATAGCACTGGGGGGGCGCACACCTGTGAGCCGGACGAGGGCCTCGAGGTGATCGACGCCATCCATACCGAGCGTCTCGCCATCCTGCGTGATGAGGTTGGCGACGTAGACGAGTTGCGCCCGAGCGTCGTTGATCGCTTCTGTCACACCGGGTACCCGCATGGCAGCGATTGTCGATGTCATGAGACTGCCCGGACCCAGAATGATCTGATCTGCTCGCCCGATGGCCTCGATGGCCCGCGGGGTCGCCGCGGCGCTTGCAGGCAAGACATCGATCGAATCGATACGACCACGGTATTCGAGGATCGTCACCTGACCCTCGAGCCTCCGACCCTCTGCATCGGCCACAAGCGTGAGGTTCTGCGCGCACACCGGTATCACGGATCCCGATGCCTTCAGGAGACCTTCGGCGCGACGCAGTGCTGGTTCGAACCCGCCTTCGATGTCGGCAAGGGCCGCCAGGAGCAGGTTGCCGAGCGAGTGGCCGGCCACGTCGGCACCCTCGAACCGGTATTCGAACATCCGCTTCCATATCGATTCCTCAGGCGTCAGGGCGAGCAGGCATTTACGGATGTCGCCGGGGGACGGAATCTCCAGATCCGAAGCCAAGCGGCCGCTGGATCCGCCGTCATCGGCGACCGACACCACAGCGTCGACCCTGCCTGCGTAATTGAGTGCAGCCTGGAGTGCCTTGGAAAGTCCGTGGCCACCCCCGATGGCCACGACGTGAGGGCCGTCGTTGCTGATGTCGAGTTCCTGGAGCAGGGTCTGGGGTGCGACTTCGTCGAACGTCATGCGGTGGGCATATCCCGATGGTGGACGGTCGTGGCAACCCCCATGTCCCTGAGATGGGATCCGATGGCCTCGGTCATCGCGACGCTCCGGTGTTGCCCGCCCGTGCAACCGACCCCGATCGTGAGATACGACTTCCCCTCGGCGGTGTAGTACGGGATGAGGAAGTCGAGCAGGTCATTGACCTTGTCCAGGAACTCCCCCGCCTCCGGATGCCCGAAGACATAGCTCCGAACCGCTTCGTCCTGGCCGGTGAGGTCACGCAGATCGGCCACCCAGTACGGGTTGGGGAGGAACCTCACATCGAACATGATGTCGACCACACGGAGGGGACCCCTCTTGAACCCGAAACTGGTGACGTCGACACGCATCGTGTGCTTCGTCTCTGCATCCTCGAAGGCTTCCCGCAGCTTCCAGCGCAGATCGTGGACACTGAGGTCCGAGGTGTCCACGATGACGTCGGCTGCGGCGCGGATCTCCTCGAAGGCAACCCGTTCTTTGGCGATGGACGATTCGAGCGATCCCCCACCAACCGGATGCGGTCTCCTCGTCTCCTCGAACCGTTGTGCGAGCGCGCTGTTGTCCGCATCGAGGAACAGGACGGTTGTCGGCAGACCGGCACGCTGGAGTTCCCTGAGGGTCTCGTCGAGCGTCTCGGCACTCATGCCCGAACGGGTGTCGGCCACGGCGGCGATTCGCCGTCTTCCGGCCTCACTCGCACCCACTCTGGCCACGAGTTCGGGAATCATCTCCATCGGCAGGTTGTCGACGACGAAGTAGCCGATGTCTTCAAGGATGTTCGCTGCGTGCGATCGCCCGGCACCGGACAAGCCAGTGATGATGACGACGTTCGGACCCTCGGTTTGTTCGGTCATCGGTCGAACCTTCCCTCGTGGAGCGCTGCATACAGTTCAGATGCAACACTATCGGGCACGACGTTCGCGAGGTCGTCCCGGGTCGCATCACGCATCTTCTTCACCGATCCGAACTCCTTGATCAGGGCCTTCTTACGACCGGGTCCGATGCCCGGCACGTCGTCAAGGATGGAGTCAACCATGGATCGGGCACGGAGTTGGCGGTGATACGTGATGGCGAATCGGTGTGCCTCGTCCCTGACTCGTTGCAGGAGATAGAGGGACTCCTCACCGCGCTCGATGATGATCGGATCCGATCTGTCGGGAACGAACACTTCCTCGAGCTTCTTGGCGAGCCCCACGACCGGGATGGCAAGCTCGAGTTCGTCCAGGACGGCCACGGCGCGACCGAGCTGCCCCTTCCCGCCATCGATCACCACGAGGCTCGGCGGATAGGAGAAGCGTCCTTGCTCTTCCGTCGGCAGGTCCCGCTCAGCGAGAAACGCCCTGAAGCGGCGGCGAATCACCTCTTCCATCGAAGCGAAGTCATCCTGACCGTCGATGGATTTGATCTTGAACCGCCGGTACTGGTTCTTCTTCGGCAGACCGTCCTCGAACACCACCATCGACGCGACGGTGTGCTTGCCCTGGATCGTCGAGATGTCATAACACTCGATCCGCAGCGGCGCGACAGGAAGCTCGAGCACATCCTGCAGGCTCTTGAGCGCCCGTGCCCTCGCGTTGTGGTCGGAATGACGTTTCAGACGGTGGCGGTTGAACTCCTCGGTTGCGTTCGCCTTCGCCGTATCCATGATGCGTCGCTTCGTCCCCCGTTTGGGAACGCGTAGCGATACCCCGCTCCCCCGTCGGTAGGCGAGCCATTCGGTCCACAACTCCGGGTCCTCAGGAAGGATCGGGACGAGCACTTCTCTGGGAGGTTCGTCTGCGCCGTAGAGCTGAGCCAGCATTCTTCCGACGAATTCAGCTGCCGTGAGATCCTCGACCCGGTCCACCACCGTGGTCTTGCGCCCGGTGACGCGACCATGGCGCACGTTGAGGATGACGAGAACGAACTCGAGATCGTCCTCATCGAAAGCGATCACGTCGAACGTCTCACGCGTGTCCGTGACCAGTTCCTGTCGCTCGAGAGCTCCCCGCATCGCCGCGGCCTTGTCGCGGAGTCGAGCCGCCTGCTCGAACTCCTGGACCGCCGATGCTTGCGCCATCGCAGCCTCGACATCGTCGATCAACGAATCACTGTTGCCGCTGAGAAACGACGCCAATCCGTCGACGTGCTCCTGATACTCCTCGGCAGTCACTTCCCCGACGCACGGGCCTGAACATTTCTCGATGTGGAACAGGAGACAGGGGCGACCAGAAGCCTCATGCCGCTTGAACTTGGCATCGGTACACGTCCTGACAGGAAACGTCCGCAACAGGCCATCAAGCGTCTGACGGATCACGTACGCCCGTGCGTAGGGGCCGAAGTACTCGACACCCTTGCGTTTCGATCCGCGCATGACCCGTGCCCGCGGCCAAGCATCGGAACGGGTGATGGCCAGGTACGGGAATGACTTGTCGTCCTTGAGCCGGACGTTGAACTGTGGCTGATGCTCCTGGACGAGAGAGAACTCGAGCATGAGTGCCGCGACCTCGGACTCGGTGACGATCCATTCAAGGTCTTCGGCCGCCTCGACCATCGAACGGGTACGTGGCTGGAGGTCACGTCCGAAGTAGTTCGCGGTCCGCTTGCGGAGCGACTTCGCCTTCCCGACATACAGAGGTCGGCCGTGTCGATCACGGAAGATGTAGACGCCGGGAACGTCCGGAACACTCGCCGGTGGAGGTCGCTGCAGCATGTCGACATGGTACCGAGCGACCATGACGGTTCCTACGTCACCCAGCGGGTCTCCGCCACCGTATTCCGAGGAGTCTCGGGATGGCATCCTGGCCCTCGTATCCCGGTACAGCCGCGATCGCCTCGGGCGAAAGCGGCTGCTCGACGATCTGCTCGAGCGCCCAGTCGGCACCAGAAGCGGCGTTGAGCAAGGCGTCGAGCGGTCGGTGGTAGAAGACGACGGAATGGTCCCCCGCGGGCTCGGCACTTGCGCCACGCGAGCGATAGTGCCCCCAACGCCACAGCACCTCGCCGTCCACGTCGAGAATCGGTGCGGATCCGGGAGCGGTGTACGCGGGGTGGTTCATCACAACGACCAGGCAGCCACCCGGTGCCACGACACGAGCGGTTTCGGCGAAGAACGACCGCTCGTCCTCGATCAGGTCGACCAGATAGACCGACGCTGCGTGATCGAACACATCGTCGCGGAAGCACGCCAGGTCCGGCAGCCTGGTGCGGACACACGGCCCGACATCGCGCGCCCGAACGAGCAGTTCGTGTGACAGATCGACCCCGATCGTTCCCGGTCCGGTCATCGTCATTCCCTGACCGTCGCCACAGCCGAGGTCGGCGACGACCCCATCGAGACCGTGGGTGAGCCGGCGATACAAGGGGTGCACGTCGGATCGGTAGATCGGGTCATCCGCGACCTCGTCACGCCACCACTGGGCGATCGGATCCCAGTTTCCGATGATGGGTTCTTCGTATTGGTCCATGTGTCCTATAGCGTGCCACACCAGATGCAAGAAGCCACAACCCGCACCGCGGCATCAGAGCGCAGGCGCCTCTTGGTGCTCTGGGGATTGACTGCGTGCCTTTTTGCGTTCGTCGTTTCCTACGTGTTCGGCCTGCTCGATGTCAACGACGTCCTCCGCACGGGTCTGGTCTCGGACATCAGGTCGTACGAATCGATCGCCGGATCACTGCTGGACGGTCAGCTCCCGTATCGGGACTTCGTGTTCGAGCATCTCCCCCTCGCATTGATACCCATCGGAATCCTCGGCGCGATTGCAGACGCGACAGGTGCCTCGCTGTGGCTGGTGTGGCCCATCGCCATGACACCGGTGTTCATCCTCACCGCATTGTGGGTCGACCGGTTGGATCCTGACGACCCGCCCGGCTTCCGGTTCATCGCCGTGTCGCTCCCGCTGCTGCCGTTGGTTCTCTTCCGGTTGGAACCATGGATCGAGATCTTCGCTGTTGCCGCCGTTGTGGCCTTCGTTGCAGGGCACAATCTGCGCGGCGGCGTCCTGACCATGCTCGGAGCGCTCGGTAAGGGGTGGCCAGTCGTCATCGCTGCCCTGCCATGGAAGTTCGGCAAACGGAGGGAAGCGGTGACCGTGGCACTCTTGACCGTGACACTCCTCGGGATTGTCGCCATCCAGGACGGATTCCGGTCTGGTCGAACGTTCAACGGGATCCACACGGAGACGGTGATGGGTAGCGTCGTCTTGCTCGTCCGACACATCGGCGGTTCGGCGCTCGACACAGCAAGCGCTGCCGGCGCATTGTATGTGGACGTCGCTCAGGTCCTTGTCCTCCTCAACGCACTGCCCGGCCTCGCACTCGTGGCCATCGGCCTGTATGCCCTCGTAGGACGTGAGGAGTCGACAGCGGTGTCAGCCGTGGGGCTGATCGTGCTCGGAATCGTGCTCGCAAGCCCGTTGTCCTCGACGCAGTTCATCTTCTGGATTGCACCGTTCGTCGCACTGCTCGGGGTCACACAGAGACGTATCTATGTCGTGGCAGGGGTATTCGCCCTGGCGTCGATCGCCGTCTTCGAACCCGACACGCTGCTGTGGACCGTTGAGGTCGTGCTGCGCAACGCGGCCCTGGTCGGCCTTGGGATCGTGTGGGCACGCAGTCTCCTGTCGGGTCCTGGCGACGTCAGCCGGGTAGCAACTCCCTGAGGAACTTGCCGGTGTAGCTCTGTGATACATCTGCGACCTGCTCGGGGGTTCCCACCGCGACCACTTCGCCACCACCCTCTCCCCCTTCGGGGCCGAGATCGATCACCCAGTCGACCGACTTGATGACATCGAGATTGTGCTCGATCACAACGACAGTGTTGCCTGTGTCGACGAGCCGTTGGAGCACACCGAGAAGCTTCCTGATGTCCTCGAAATGGAGGCCGGTCGTGGGTTCGTCGAGTATGTAGAACGTCCGACCCGTCGACCGTTTCCCGAGCTCGGAGGCAAGTTTCACACGCTGGGCCTCGCCGCCAGACAACGTCGGCGCCGGCTGCCCGAGCCGGACGTAGCCGAGTCCCACGTCGTAGAGGGTCCCGAGAACCCGCGCGATACGCGGCTGGTGCTCGAAGAACGTGAGTGCCTCTTCGATCGACATGTCGAGCACGTCGGCGATCGAGTGTCCCTTGAACTTCACCTCGAGCGTGTCGCGGTTGTAACGGAGCCCGTTGCACGTGTCGCACGGGACGTAGACATCGGGCAGGAAATGCATCTCGATCTTGAGGGTTCCATCACCCTTGCACTCCTCGCAACGACCCCCGGCCACGTTGAACGAGAACCGGCCGGGCTTGTACCCGCGGATCTTGGCGTCCTGGGTCGCGGCGAACAGCTGCCGGATCATGTCGAACACCTTCGTGTAGGTCGCCGGGTTCGATCGCGGCGTCCGACCGATGGGTGACTGATCGATGTTGATGACCTTGTCGATCAGATCGAGACCCTCGGTCTTCTTGTGGCGACCCGCCCGTTGGCGCGAACCGTGGAGCGATTCGTGGAGCGACTTGCTCAGGATCTGTTGGACGAGCGAGGACTTGCCGCTGCCGGACACACCCGTCACGGCGGTGAGCGTCCCGAGCGGGAACTCGACGTCGATGCCCTTGAGATTGTTCTCCGAAGCACCCAGGATCCGGATGAACTCGCCACGTCCGGGTCTCCGGGCAGACGGCACCTCGATCCTGCGTTTCCGGGCAAGGTACTGGCCCGTGATCGATGCCTTCGTCTTCTCGATGTCCTTGACGGTTCCCTGGGCGATGATCGCGCCGCCGTGTTCGCCCGCCCCCGGTCCGATGTCGACGATGTGGTCTGCAATGCGGATCGTGTCCTCATCGTGCTCGACCACGATCAGCGTGTTCCCGAGATCCCTGAGACGCAACAGCGTCTCGATCAGCCGTTGATTGTCGCGCTGATGGAGCCCGATCGATGGTTCGTCCAGGATGTAGAGCACTCCGACGAGGCCGGATCCGATCTGGGTCGCAAGCCGGATCCGCTGCGCCTCCCCTCCTGCGAGGGTCGCCGCCGAGCGAGCGAGTGTCAGATAGTCGAGACCGACCGCAACGAGGAAGCTCAGCCGTTCGCTGATCTCCTTGACGATCGGATCGGCGATCGTCGCATCACGCTCATCGAGATCGACCTCGTTGAGGAAGTCGAGAGCGCGTGAAAGACTCATCTGGGAAAGCTCTGCGATGTTGCGGTCATTGATCGTGACCGCAAGCGAGATGGCGTTCAGGCGCCCGCCGGCACAGGTCACGCACGGGATCTCGCGCATGTACTGCTGATACGCCGCTCGTGCGCCGTCGGACTCGGCACCGGCGTACCGACGTTCGATCCAGCCGAGTGCTCCCTCGTAGTTCGCGTCATACGACCGTCTCCGACCGAACCGGTTCTCGTACTGGACCGTGTAGGCAGTGTCGCCGTCGCCGACGAGGAAGAGGTTCTGTTCGTCCTCGGAGAGGCTTGACCAGGGTGCGTTCATGTCGACGCCCTGCGCATCGGCCACCGATCGCAGAAGCCGCTGGTAGTAGGTCATCCGATGCCTGCCGCGCCATGGGGCGATCGCTCCTTCAGCCAGTGACAGGTCGGGTTGTGGCACAACCAACTCTGCGTCGACCTGGAACCTCGTACCGATGCCCGAGCACGCATCGCATGCACCGTACGGGCTGTTGAACGAGAAGTTCCGAGGCTGCAACTCCTCGAACGACAGACCACAGGAAGAACATGCGAACGCCTGTGAGAACGACAGCGTCGGACCATCCTCGATGTCCACAAGGGCCGTACCTTCCGCAAGGTCAAGCGCCGTCTCGATCGAATCGGTGAGTCGTCGCTCGATGCCGGCCTTGCGGACGAGCCTGTCGACAACGACTTCGATCGTGTGTTGCTCGTAGCGTGCCAGTTCGAGATCGTCGGTGAGATCGACGACCTCGCCGTCGATGCGTGCCCGCGAGAACCCATCCTTGACGAGGTCCTCGATCAGTTGGTCGTACTCACCCTTCCGCCCCTGGATGACCGGGGCAAGGATCTGGAACCGGGTCGACTCCTCGAGTTCGAGCACGCGATCGACGATCTGCTGGGGGCTCTGACGGGCCACGGGGTTGCCGTCATTGGGGCAATGGGGAACACCGATCCGGGCGTACAACAAACGGAGGTAGTCATGGACCTCGGTGACCGTTCCGACAGTCGACCTCGGGTTGCGACTCGCGGTCTTCTGGTCTATTGAGATCGCCGGGGACAGTCCCTCGATGAAGTCGACATCCGGCTTGTCCATCTGGCCGAGGAACTGTCGAGCGTACGCCGACAGACTTTCCACATACCGTCGCTGACCCTCGGCATAGATCGTATCGAACGCAAGGGACGACTTCCCGGAACCGGAGAGTCCGGTGAACACGATGAGCTGGTCGCGCGGCAACTCGATGTCGATGTTCTTGAGATTGTGCTCCCTGGCGCCTTTGACGACGAGCTTGTCGCTGGACACGTGATTTCCGCCTCTTGAGTCTCGGTCAGCGAGTGTACCGAGCAGGTGTGACAGGATTACGAAGTCATGGGGCGGATTGTCACTCAGCGGAATATCACGGGGTGGATTCGATACCCCACCGCGTCCGATCCCGCACCGGACCGCGGACCGAGGCGAGCGCAAACCCTGCCGCTGCGACCAGGATCGGTATGAACAGCGGGCTCCAGCCGAGCGCGGTGGCGCCGGCCTGCGACCACGATGCCACCACGATGACCGCGATCACGTACCAGCGAACGCCACCGACCAATCCGACCATCGTGATGACCGTGAGGGCAACGAGCGTTGCGTCGTAGTACAGCGCCGATGGGGCCGCGATCACGACCAACGGGGCTGCGGCGTACCACGGGATCTCACTCCAATCGCGCCGGATCAGGCTCCACGCCATCGGTGTGCCGACCACGACCACGACCGCGCCTGCGAACACCACCCCAGCACCCGAGCCAAGGAGATTCTCGAACCAGCCCCACGCTGAAATCATCAGGTGCCCGTTGACGGCGACGTTCTCGTCACCGAACCCCGATACCGCGTCGAGCCAGGTCGAGACCCATCCCGGACCGGTGACAAGTGCTCCGACGGACACGAGCGCCGCCGAACCCACGATCGCCCATCCGACAGCTTGCCATCGGCGACCGAGGACCAGCAACGCCATGACCAGCAGTCCGAATTGCGGTTTGTACAGGAGTGCCGCCGCCGCGATACCGGTACCGAGTGCCCGATCCTCGCGGTCGAACCGGGCCACCAGCGACAGGCCAAGCAGCGTGAATGTTGCATTCTGCCCTCCGAGGACCGACCGGATGACGGGGTACGCGCCAAGGAGAACCACGGTTGCCACGCCGAGACGAGCGGGACCGTCAAGGTAGCCCCGTACCAGGGGACGGACCGCCACCAGCGACGCGATGAGCGCAAGGAGCGCCAGCGTCGTGTGGATCCCGAAGGCGACTCCGTACGGCACCAATGACAGCGGTGCGTAGAACGCCGCTGTGTACGGCGGATAGGCGAAGTACAGGAATCCGCCGTCCTCGAGGAGGTCAGCCTGTCCAGCGCGCTGGAGTTCGGCCTCGTAGAGCTCCTGGCCATGCCCGTCGACGACGAGCTCCCCCGCCGTGTAGAACGATGGGAAGTCCCCACCGAGCCGACCCGGGTCCGGGTTCGCATCCGCCGCCAACCCCGTTCCGATCGCGACGAGGGCGAGCGTGGCCACAACGACCCACGGCCCGAAACGGATGATCGGAGATTCAAGCGAGAACATGCGTGTCGCGAGGGTAGACCACACGGACGGCGGCTCTCCTCATCGAGCTGCGTCAGTGAGTTCCCTGAGCTCACGTTTGAGATCGTTGATCTCGTCCCGCAATCGCGCCGCGTACTCGAAACGGAGTTCCGCGGCCGCCTCGTGCATCTCCTCCTCGAGGCTTTGTATCAAGCGGCGGAGATCAGGAGTGGTGAGATCGAGTGGCTCCCGTCGCCGCAACTCGTTGGCACGACGGTCCACCGAGGGTGCATCCCCCGACGAGATCAGCTCCAGGATGTCCGAGACCTTCTTGCGGATCGTCTGGGGATCGATGCCGTGCTCCTCGTTGTACTCGAGCTGGCGCATGCGGCGCCGGTTCGTTTCGCTGATGGCTCGTTGCATCGAGTCGGTGACGCTATCTGCATACATCACCACCGAGCCATCCACATTCCGGGCGGCTCGGCCGATGGTCTGGATGAGGCTCGTGCCCGATCTCAGGAACCCTTCCTTGTCGGCATCAAGGATGGCCACAAGCGCCACCTCGGGGAGGTCGAGCCCCTCGCGCAGCAGGTTGACACCGATCAGGACGTCGTATTCGCCGAGCCGCAGATCCCGAAGGATCTGGACCCGTTCGAGCGTGTCGATATCGCTGTGGAGATAACGGGCCCTGACCCCGAGCTCGAGGAGGTAGTCGCTCAGATCCTCCGACATCTTCTTCGTCAGCGTCGTGACAAGGACGCGCTGGTCGTTGGCTGCCGCGTTCTGGATCTCGTTGACCAGATCGTCGATCTGCCCCTTGGTCGGACGGACGATGACCTCTGGATCGACAAGCCCGGTCGGCCGGATGATCTGTTCGACGACTTGTGCGGACTCACGGATCTCCCACGCGCTCGGTGTCGCGGACAACAACACGGCCTGATTCACCCGCCCGTACCATTCGTCGAACGTCAGCGGCCGGTTGTCGAGAGCGGACGGAAGTCGGAACCCATGCTCGATGAGCACATCCTTGCGTGACTTGTCCCCGGCGTATTGGCCGTTGATCTGGGGAATGCTGACGTGGCTCTCATCGGCCACGAGAAGGAAATCGTCGGGGAAGTAGTCCAAGAGCGTGAACGGTGCCTCTCCGGGCTCACGTCCATCGAGATATCGGGAGTAGTTCTCGATGCCGGAGCAGTAGCCGACCTCCCGCATCATCTCGATGTCGTAGTGCGTCCGCATCCGGAGGCGCTGTGCCTCGAGCATCTTGCCGTCTCGTTCGAGTGCGGCCAGATGCGTCGCAAGCTCCGCTTCGATACCGACGATTGCCCGGTCCAGGATCTCCTTCGACGTCACATAGTGGGTTGCGGGATACACGAAGACCTCGCTCAGATCCTCGATCACCTCCCCTGTGATCGGATTCAGGCGGGACATGCGTTCGACCTCGTCGCCCCAGTACTGGACCCGGATGATCGTTTCCTCGTACGTCGGGAACACCTCGAGGGTGTCGCCCTTGACCCGAAACGTACCTCGGGTGAGATTGACCTCATTGCGGTCGTACTGGATGTTGACCAGCCTCTTGATCGCCTCGTCGAGTGCGAACTCGACACCGGTGACCAGCCTGAGGAGCTGCCCCTCGTAGTGCTCAGGTGACCCGAGACCGTAGATCGCCGATACCGATGCAACGATGATCACGTCCCTGCGGGTCAGCAGCGCCGCAGTTGCCGCGTGACGCAATCGATCGATCTCGTCGTTGACCGTCGATTCCTTCTCGATGTATGTGTCGGTCTGGGCGATGTACGCCTCGGGTTGGTAGTAGTCGTAGTACGAGACGAAGTATTCCACGCGGTTGTTGGGAAAGAACTGTCGGAACTCGTTTGCAAGCTGGGCAGCGAGCGCCTTGTTCGGGGCGAGAATCAGCGTCGGCTTCTGTACCTGCTCGATCGTCCATGCGATCGTTGCCGACTTGCCGGAACCCGTGATGCCGAGGAGGGTCTGGAACCGGTCACCCCGCCTGATTCCCTCGGTCAACCGGGCGATGGCCTCTGGTTGGTCGCCGCTCGGCTTGAAGTCGCTGACCACCTCGAAGGGGACGAACTTCATGGAATCAACTTCCGGACCAACTCGGCGACAGCATCCGCGAGCGCCCCCTCATCTCCGTCGTTCACGACAACATGATCGGCCCAGGCCTCCCATTCGGCGTCGGACGGCTGCTGGAGCATCCGCGCCTTGACATCGGCTTCGCTGCTTCCGCGGGCAACCGCACGTTCGATCCGGATGCCCTGTGGCGCCGTCACCGCCACCTTGACCCACCCGTCGCCGAGCAACCCCATCAACGGCACTTCAACGGCGATCGGGACATCATCATGGGCTGCCACCACGGTTTCGATGCTGCTGCGGATGGCAGGGTGTGTGATGGCTTCAAGCTCGGCAAGTTCGGCGGGATCGTTGAACACGATGCCTGCCAGTGCAGGACGGGACACCTCGCCATCGGCGACAGCGTCGGGCCATCGACGCATCACGCGCTCGGCCACATCCCGGTCCATCGAGAGGATTGCATGCCCGATGACATCGGCCTCGACCACATGGAAGCCCTCAGCCGCGAGCCGGGCGAGGACCGTCGACTTCCCCGCGCCGATTCCACCACCGATCACCATCCGAACAGGCAAGGTGCCACTATCTCCCATGCTTGGGACTGTACTCTGCCGGTGTGACACGGAAACAGACATGGACCGAGCGTCTGACGATCGCGTCGTACGCACTGCACATCTTTGCACTCATCACCGCCGTGGTCGCATCTGCGATACCCGACGGGTTCGATCGGGTAACGGTCACGGCAGCGGTCATCGCGGCGATCGGTGCGTCGGCGTCCTTTCTCGCCCGCCTGCCTTTCCCTGATTCGTCCACACGAGAAGTCGTGATCCTCGCGGTGTCGATCGTGTGTTTCAGCATCGCCGCGGGAGTGACGGGAGGCTTCGACAGCACCTACACCCTCATGCCCATCGCAACGATCTTCCTGGCGGCGGTCGGCGGAGGTTCCACAGCAGCGGTGCCCACAGCCATCCTCGCGGTTCTCGGCATCGGTACCGGCGCCATCGCCGGCGGGGGTGTCGAGGTGACCGGATCGCTGGTCCGGATTCCCGCCTTCTATGCGTTGACGGCGCTTGCGTTCGGCGAGGTGCGACGAGCCGTGTTCCATCAGGGCGAGATCGCTGCAGACGCTCTCATGACGGCATCAGCGGTCGTGTCGCGCAGGCAGAGTCTGCAGGCCACCCACGACCTGCTCGAGGATCTCGTGAAAGTGGCAACGTCACCGGACATCAACGCAGTCTCGACTGCCCAGAACGCGATTCGCGACATCGCTGTCATCTTCCCGTCCGAGGCGTCGCGCATCGTCAATGGCTCAGGAACGGTGCTCGCCCAGCGCGGTACACCACCGGACAGCCCGCCTGATCACACGATTTCGATCGGTGACACGTCGGACGGCACCGTCGTTTTGTCCGTGTGGAGGGCGGAAGGCAGTCCGACGGAGGATCAAAGGGACATGATGACCGATGCTCTTGAGCCACTCCAACTCGCACTTGAGAACGACGCCATGTTGTCGACCGTCGCCGGGATGGCTGTCCAACGTGAGCGTGTCAGACTGGCGCGGGAACTCCATGATGACATCGCGCCGAATGTGGCAAGCGTCGGACTCACGCTCGACATGTTGCTCGCCAACAGCGACCTCGACACCGAGCAACAACGCAATCTCGGTGCGACGAGGGAGAACGTGTCCCGGTTGGTCGAGCGGATCCGCGCACGGGTGCAGGACCTTCGAGCAGATCGGAGCGGGAGTCTCATCAACTTCGCCCACTCACTCGTTGCCGAGGTCGACGCCGATGGCCCCACGATGGTCGTCGAGATCGATGAGCGGATGCCTCCCCGACCCGCCATTGCGTCGGAGGTCAAGGCGGTCATGACCGAAGCGGTGCGCAACGCGCTGCATCACGCAGAAGCCAACGTGATACGGATCGATGGTCGGAGCGACGAGCTGGACGGGTGGATCTCGATCACCGACAACGGCAAGGGATTCGATCCGTCGAGCGATGCACCCCACCGGTTCGGATTGGTCGGCATGCGTGAGCGCGGCAAACTGGTGAATGCCGACGTGACCATCGAATCATCCTCAGGGAAGGGTACGATCGTCACCATTGCGTGGAGGAGCACACTGTGAGCAGCATCATCAAGGTCGTCATCGCCGACGACCACCAGATCCTTCTGGATGGACTGACCCAGGCGCTCGACTCGATGCCCGATATCCACGTCGTTGCCTCGGTGAGCGATGGAGCAGAACTCCCCGACGCCGTATCGACATACGATCCCGACGTGCTGCTCGTCGATGTCGAGATGCCGGGGACCTCCGGACTCTCCGCGATCGGCAGTATCGAGCATCTTCCGCCGACGATCGTTGTGACCATGCACACGGCCGAGGAGTACGGGCGGTCGGCCGCTGAGGCGGGCGCTGTCGGCTTCCTTTCGAAAGCAACACCGCTCCCCCAGTTGGCTGCAGCCATCCGTGCAGTCGCCGGTGGTATCAACCTGTTCGATGCCAATGACCTGGCAGAGACACTCGAGTCGTATCGATCCCCGACATTGACGGTGGCTGCCGATTCGATCACGGATCGTGAACGCGATGTTCTCAAGTGCCTCGTCCGCGGCATCAGCCGTACCGACGACATCGCCGAGGAGCTGTTCATCTCCCAGAAGACGGTCAAGAACCACCTCGCATCCATCTACGACAAGTTGGGCGTCAACGACCGTGCGCAGGCCGTTGTCGAGACCATCAAGCTCGGTCTCGACAGGGATTGGGACTGACGCCACCAATACATGACGCCAACAGGATGGGCCGGTGGACCCATACGGACACACACAGGTTTGCCGTACGCTGGTCGCAGGATCACCTTGCAATGAGGAGGAAAGAAATGCTTCGTCTGTGGGAAGCCTTCCAGGCACACATTCAGAACGATGAAGACGGCGCCAGCATGGTGGAATACGCCCTGCTCGTTGCCCTGATCGCAATCGTTGCCATCGTGGCAGTGACGCTCGTCGGTACGTCCGTCAGCACCGAGTTCAAGTCAATCGCTGACACGCTCTAGGTCACAAACCATTGCACGAGGAGGGACCCGGTTCACGCCGGGTCCCTTTTCTCATGCACCACAAGGCCGCGCAATACCCGAGAGCTTCCCGAAACCGGATTGCCTTGGACATGCCTGGCCGACATGCTGCAATGGGTCGAACAGCCCATGTTCCCGGTCGGTTCCCCCGCCATACAATGGCAGCGGATCACCTTGCGTAAGGAGAAGAGAATGCTTCGTCTGT
>CBDUOH010000052.1:0-15608 GCA_965368815.1 uncultured Acidimicrobiia bacterium | reverse complement strand
CTGCTGCTTCGTGCTGGGAGGAGGATTTGAACCTCCGAAGGCTTAGCCGGCAGATTTACAGTCTGCTCCCTTTGGCCGCTCGGGCATCCCAGCGCAGAGGCGAGGATAGCCCCCACCGAGGCTTGTCGCCCACCGCAGTCACGAGGTGGATCGCCCTAGTCCTGTGCCACGATCGTCGTGTGCATACCGCGCTCGTAGTGGTCGATCAGGCCGCCGTCTTCGCTCTGGAAGACGATCCGACAGGTGAATTCGTACCTGCCGGGAAGCAGTTCAACATCGAGAGTCACCGACTCGCCGGATTGGATCAGGTCGGAGGCGCCGATCACATTCCCATCTGCGTCGGAAACAACCACCGTGTGCCCGAATTCACCGGCATTCTCAACGACAAACGAAGCCGACCCGGCGTGCACTGACGATGCTGTCGACCGGATCGAGAACTCGGACAAGGTCAGTTCGGCACCTGGTTCAGGGTTCGAGGTGCAGGATGTCAAGACCAGGAGTCCGATGATGGTGAGCCGTTTCATGAAGAACCCACCACGGTTGCGCTCCTGGCGGATCCGGGGATGGCGACCTCACAGACGGTCCCGTCGGGTCCGGTCGCCACGCTCACGGAGCTTCCGATCGCATCGGCCATGAGCCGAACGACGTAGAGCCCGAGCCCCGTTCCCGATGAGAAGCTGTCCTTCTCGAACTTCTCGAAGATCCGCGGCAGGAATTCGGGGGCGATCCCCGGGCCGTCGTCGCGTACGGAGATCACCATCGCTGGCTCATCGACCGACCCGACTGCGACCTGTGGATCGATCGATGGCCCGGGAAGGCGGCTGACGGTCACGGTGCTGGCACCGTGTTGGGTTGCGTTCGCCGTCAACGCCGCAACGATGTGCACAACGGTCTCGGTATCGGTCTTCACCGGGGCGGTATCCAATGCCAGTTGGTCAATCGTGTCGGCATCAGACCCGAGGTCCTCCACGACTGCCCGCCAGACATCGCCGCAGTCGGTGTCGACGACCATCGGGTTGAGACCTCGATTCTCGACACGGGCCACGGCGAGGATCTGGGAGATCATGCGTTCAAGTCGCTTACCGTCGTCGAGCATCGCATGCACGATCGCTGATTGGCTTTCCGGGTCGTCCCCGCCTTCGGCGAGGATCTGGGCGCCGGTGACCATCGACGTGAGCGGGGTCCGGAGTTCGTGGTTGATCATCATCACGAACTCACCGCGGATGCGGTTCTTCTCCTCGGCGAGTCCAAGGGCGTGTACTGCATCGGCACGAGCTTCGTCGAGTTCGCGGTTCCGCTGCTCAAGCTCCTCTGCGTGGGATCGGAGAATGGCCGACTCTCGTTCGATGACGAGGAAGCGGGTCCTCGCGCGGGACCGACCGAGCAAAGCGATTCCGACGACTGCGAGCGCACCGATCGCAACTGCGGCCAGAACGAGTGTCGATCCTGAGACCCCACCTCCCTGGGACCGCCGCGCCAACAGTTCGGAGATGTCGTAGTGGAGCAGGAGTGACTGTCCCGAGTCCACCGGCTGGACGACCGCGTACAGGGTGTCGTTCGGCGACCATTCGACCACCCCGTCGACTTCGATTGGAGCTGCGATGGGCATGGCCGCTGCTGCGAAGACCCCGCTCGCATGCCCGAATCCGACCACGGCGTTGTCGACGACTGTCCCGACCAAGGTCCCGGAGCTTGATGCCACGATGGTTCCATCAGGCGAGACGATCGATGCCGCCTCGACTTCGAGTTCGTTCCTGATGTGTTTGATTGCCTGAGTCAGGTCCGCTGGTCCGGGTGCCTCCAGGACTCGAGCTACCTCCGACGCTTCTCGCAGGAAGAGATCGCCCTCACCGATGGGTCGGGTGGCGGCGGCGTGCACAATCAGCGTGGCGACCGCTGCCGCAATGGCGGTCAGTGCGCCGAGCGCGGCGACGATGAGCCACCAACGCGACGGCCGAGGTTGGACTTGGTGCAAGGATTCCACACGGCTGAATCGGCACAATCAGGGGATGCCTTGAGAACTCGGCGAAGGGGCGGTCCCCTCCTCCGTCATCTAGCTGAAGGGACTCGCCATCTTCTCAAGGCGATCGATGCGTTCCTCAACCGGTGGGTGTGTCGAGAACATCTTGCTGAGCTGACGCCGTCCACCCGAGCCGAAGGCCTTCAAGGGATCGGCGATGAAGAGTTGGGACACGGCCGGGTTGACATCCATCGGGATGCGAGCGGCACCGGCGCTGATCTTCTGGAGTGCGCTTGCGAGGGCCAACGGTGACCCTGTCGACTCGGCCCCGTCATGGTCAGCCTCGAACTCGCGTGCCCTGCTGATGGCCATCTGGATGACGGCTGCGGCGATCGGAGCGAGGATCATGGCAACCAGACCGATGATCATCCCGATGCCGTTGTCGTTGCGGCGCCTGCCACCGAGCCCACCCCAGAACGCCATCCGAGCCAGGAATGACAACGCAGCAGCAATCGTTGCGGCGATGGTTGCGATGAGTATGTCGCGGTTCTTGACGTGTGCCATTTCGTGCGCAAGGACACCTTCGAGTTCCCTCCGGTCAAGCGTTTCGAGGATCCCGGTCGTGACTGCCACGGCAGCATGCTTGGGACTCCGCCCCGTGGCGAACGCATTCGGCTGCGGACTGTCGATGATGTGGAGACTGGGCATCGGCATGTTCTCGCGCTGGGCGAGCGACGAAACTATCCCATACAGATCCGGCATTTCGAGCGCCTCAACCGGTCTGGCCCTGGCTGCCCTGAGCGCGATCTTGTCGGAGAAGAAATACATCGCAAAGTTGAAGATGACGGCGAACCCGAGAGCAACCGCACCACCGCCGGTGCCACCGAGGAGATAGCCGACCCCGACGAACAGTGCACCGAGGAACCCAAGCAGCGCAGCAGTCTTGACATTGTTCATGCCGAAAGCGTACTCCACCCGACCCGATAGAAGGTCGCTGCATTGTCCACGTATGCACAAACGTTGATGGCCCGCACCTTGCGATGCGAGCCACCAACATTCTCGACGTGTTCAAAGCTACAGGCTGTTGATCCAGTCGATCTCGTACTGACGGTCGATGCGGAACATACCGCCGACTCCCGCACAGTTCCCGTTCAGACCGAAGCTGTTGACAGCCACGATCGTATCCCCCACAAGTCCCGGTCCACCCGAGTCTCCAAAGCACGTACCACCGTGGGCAGCATCGCCGCTGAGGATCACCGAGTTGGTCGGCAGCCATCCGTCAGGGAGCTTCAGGTGACCGATACCAGCCACACCTTCGGTGTTCACGACCATGAGATCTGCCTGCATCCGGGTACGGAGGGCAACCGTGTGGTTCTTGTTCGCGTTCTGGAGTCCGTAGCCAACGGCAGTGACCGTCGCGTTCTTTCGACCCTTCCCGAGAGCGTCGATCGCTCCCACCGACGGCAGCGATGCATACTCGTCCAGGACGATCTCAGAGCCGGGGTCCATCTTCACGACACCGAGGTCATAGAGATAGAAGGCACCGTCCAAGTAGTCGGGA
Source organism: uncultured Acidimicrobiia bacterium (assembly GCA_965368815.1). Lineage (GTDB taxonomy): Bacteria > Actinomycetota > Acidimicrobiia > Spongiisociales > UBA5794 > UBA5794. The sequence goes on along the minus strand of CBDUOH010000052.1, from coordinate 12,087 downwards.
TGCGTGTACGCAGTTCCGGTCAGGCTCCCACTGAATGGGTAGCCGTATGCAGCAGGATTCGGCTCGAGGTCGCTTTCCATGTAGACCCAAACCGCGACGGCTCCGTAGGTACAGTGGCCGGCAGTCACGAAGGTCTCGGCATCAATCAACGATCCCGAGCATCTCCAGCCGCCGCCATCCGCGTCCATCGCAACCATCAATCCAACGTATGGATGATCATTGCCATCGAGGGTTCCACCCTTCGTGATTGCCAGAGCGGGGACCGCAAGGGCAAGTGCCATCACCAAGGCACCAAATAGTACGAGCACGCGTTTCACGTGATTCCTCCTGTGTTGCGTCCGGCGCTGCTGCACCGTCGAGGCCCACGCTAGACGCCGACCGCGCTGCGTGGTGATGTAAACGCAGATTAACAATGGCCCTTAACCACACCTTATCGGGACCCTATGGTGTTGTTGTGGGTGGGATGAACTTCGACCCCCCAGGGAACTCGCTGACATCGACATCCTGTTGCGACCCATCGACCGGTTCGTGTGGATCCTCACAGTATTGGATCGGTTGCGATCCGCCCTGGTGATACCAGTACGAGGTTCCATCGAAGGTGAGTTCGATCCGCAGGCCATCGACGAGAGCCTGCGTGTATGACATCCCCTGCTCGGGACAACCGATGGCTCCGCTCGGCCACGTGACTGCCTCAACCCGAACGATGTCGATCGCGACTGTCTCGACCTTCAACCGAGCGGCAAGGTCCTCAAGCGCAGTGTCGAGCATCGCATCAGCCTCCGGCCATCCGACGAGCTGGGAATCCTCAGGAGGCTCAACACCACCGGATCCTCCGGTGGACCGCTCCGGAATCGTTGTGGTCCCCTGTCCATCGGGGACGGTCGGATTGGTCGTCTGTCCCGGACTCGTCGAGTGGTCGCCACCGCTTTCCTGCTTGTCCGAAGCACAGCCCGCCAGCACGATGGCCACAACGACCGCCATCATCGTGATCCTGTTTCCCATGTCCCTCCCGAGTGGGTTCTGATCCTATGACGACGTTGGCGCGCCCGCGGGTTCCCTGTCGATGGTCACGACCTTGAAACTCCCGAAACCATGCTTGTCCACGAGCGTCGAGACCCCGAGTGCATCGGACCGTGCGGTGAGTTGGCCCATGACGTCGCCGCGTCGGGCGAGTTCAGCCTCGAGCTTCCTGAACTCCGCTATCAGGTCCTCGGCACCCAGATCGTTGAGGAAGTGACGTTGGGTCATCGTCGTAACGGATGCACCGTGGTGGTGCGCTGTTGCGACGAGTGCGTCGGTGTTGACGTCGACGGTGATGTCTGTTTCGCCCGGGTGGCGGAGATAGTCGAATCCCGTGTGTTGATGCCGATACGTACGCACGATGGTCCGGTCTGTGCGGTCTGCCAGCTCGGCCGTCGATCCTCCGTAGTCGACGATGCACACCGACACCGCTTCGAAGTCGGTGAGCAACCGGGCAACGAGCTCCTGCGCAGCTATCTGGACGGTTGCGACCCCGCCGATCCCGATTGGGCCGAGGTGCTCATCCGCCCACTGCTCGACTGCCGTCCGCGGCGGTATGCCAACGAGTTCGAGCGATTCGGAGTCGTCGACCGATACCGCAACCTCGACCCACCCGTCCTTCGTGCGACGGACGAGTGCTGCGGGCATGTTGTCGAGCACCTCGTTCATGACGACGACGACGTTGGTGGCGCGTATCTCCCCGATGTCGGAAACGACGGTGACGCCGGGGACGACATCACGGATCAGGTCGCGTGCTGCTTCGGATCGCTCGACGGCGTACAGGGGCGTCGCGGATTCGCACGCATTGTCCAGTTGACCGATGAGGCTGCCGGAACCCGATCCGATCTCAACGACGGCGACCTCCCGCTCCGGTTGGCGAGCCAACCGACCCGCCACCCACCGTCCGATTAGCTGGCCGAACGCCGGGCTGATCTCGGGGGAGGTCACGAAATCGCCCCGCTCCCCTGGACGCACTGCACCGGCGCTGAAGAAGCCATGCTCCGGGTCGTACAGGCAGCGTTCCATGAATGCATCGAACGGCATCGGTCCATTTGCTTGAATGTGCCGTATCAGCTGCGGGATCATCTCGGAAAGTGTAGGTTCATCCCATGTCCGGAGAAGATTGTGCCCTCTGCGCCGGGGCAGCGATGGATGACGCCTTGATGCGAACCGAGGTCTGGTCCGATGATCTGTGGCGGTTGACCACCGCCAAGGTGACCGAAGTCGCTGGCTTCTCCTACCTGGAGTCCCGCAGGCACATCCCCGACATAACCCAGCTCGATGGCGAAGAGGCAACATCCTTCGGGCCGACCGTCGCCAAGATATCGGCGGCGATCAAACAGGCGACGGGGGCCGACCTCGTGTACATGTACGTGTTCGGCGACACGATCGATCACCTGCACGTCCACCTTGCCCCCCACCGTTACAGCGGAAGTCCGCTCGTCTCGGACATGATCAAGGGTGCCAAGCACAAGGCGCATCTCCCCGACGGGTCCGAAGTATGGGCTTCGGATCGGTACCCGCTCGTCGATCGGGACATCGCAGCAGCTGCGATCTCCGATATCAAGGCTGCTCTTCGCTGATCGCGCCCCGATGGTCCGACAGATCGTTGATGTCTGCGGGCCGAGGCCCATGCACTGCGAGTTCGACGCTCACCGATGGGTCGAGGTTGGCAATCGCCCGCCACAACAGTCGGTCGCCTGCAACGTCTCCAATCGAGTCGATCAGACCGGTCGATACGACGAGCGGATGGCCCGGACCATCGGTGTAATAGGGCACAGCAGCGTCATACGTCCCGGCTGAGAAGCACGCGATGAGTTCGTCGATGACGGAGGTGCTGACATCTGGCATGTCCCCGAGCACCACCACAACGCCATCCGTGGGCGCAAGCGCTTGGACCCCCGCCCTCAACGAGGAGATGGTCCCTTTTGCGGGATCCGGGTTCCGGACGATGTCGACACCGGCGGGCAGCACCGACTCCACAGCCGATGCGTGCATGCCGGTCACAACCACCAGATCATCAACGGCGGACTCCAGGACCCTCACCACGACACTGCCTATCACGGTGGTTCCCCGGTACGCCATGGAGAGCTTCGATGTGCCCATCCGCGAGGCCGCACCTGCCGCCAGTATGACGGCACCGACCCGGGTCACGTCGACACGGCTCCTCTGAGCGTTGCACGAGAGTCTTCCCCATACCGCACCCGAACGACTTCAGCAGCGATGGCGACCGCGATCTCGGCTGGCGATGACCCCCCGAGGTCCAAGCCGATCGGGGCGTGTATCGAGGCGATCTCCTCGTCGGACCACCCCTCGGCGGCGAGCCTCTCAGAGCGGAGACGATGGGTACGACGGGAACCGATCGCACCGATGTACCTGACCGCTGTCCCACGGACCGCAGCGAGCACGGGAACCTCGAACCGAACGTCGTGGCTCAGGAGGACCACGTACGTCCGGTTGTCCAACCCGATGTGGTCGAACACGCCATCGGGCCACTTCGCTATCACCTCGTCCACCTCGGGGAAGCGGTCTGCCGTTGCCCACGCAGCACGAGCATCTGCGACCACCGTCCGAAATCCGAGTTCGTGAGCGACCTTCGACAGCGGCTGGGCCACGTGCCCCGCACCGAAGATCAGCATCACCGGTCGTGGAGCTACGACATCGATGAGTACGCGGCTTGTGTCGTAGGCGATCGTCTGACTCGTCTCGGTTGCCATCAGGACGTTGGCGTCGGCCAACACATCGTCAGCAACCAATGCGGGCATCGATCCGGCGACGTATCCGTCCTCGGCGTCGACAACTGCGACAGCACCGACGTCTTCGCCTTCGACCACGGAGACGAGCGCACCGAGCCGCTCTTCGACATCGAGAACTCTGAGAGCGGCGACCACGTCATTCACCATGGTGCGATGAACACCTCGATGGTCCCACCACAGGTCAGACCGACCTCGAACGCTTCCTCGTCAGCGATGCCGTAGGTGACGAGACGCGGTTCGCCCGACGCGAGCACCTCCGCGGCGTGATGTCTGACGTCGTCTTCGACGCATCCCCCGCTCACGCTTCCTGCGATGTCACCGTCGGATGAGACGAGCATCTTGGCCCCGACACCCCTCGGCGCCGAGCCATGCACGGATGCCACGGTCGCCACGGCAACGCGTTTCCCTTGGGCAGTCCAGCGATCGCGGGTATCGAGTATCTCCTTCACGGCGCTGCAACCCTTCATCGGCGTGTCCGTGCGCGGAGCGAACCGCACACAGTGTGAGGTTATTGACTGCGACGATGACGGACAACCCGCGTCCGGTCACATCACCTGGTCGCAATGTCGGAATGAGCGGCTACAAGCCGATCGCGGCGAGGAAGTCTGACGAGAAGTTGCCGAGGTTGGCTGCAAGGCCGGGGAACACACCGAGGACGATGATCGCGGCGGCGGTGACGCCGATCGCGAAACTTGTCGGTCCCGGTATGTGACCTGCCTCGAGCGTCTCGACGTCGAGGTCCGATGGCACGGTATCGAAGAACGCGGACTTCAGGACGCTGAGGTAGTACACGAGCGCGATCACGGCGTTGAGCGCTGCCACGATGGCGATGGAATACCCCCACCACGACCCGACACCGATGGTTGCACTGAACATCGCAAACTTCGCAAACCATCCAGCGAGTGGAGGGATGCCGGCAAGTGACATGAAGAAGGCGGCAAGCGCCAATGCCATACCCGGGGCCCAGGTGTTGAGACCCGACCAGCGTTCGAGCTCGTACGAGCCGACGCGGCTTCCGATGACGATCACGATCGCGAACGCCCCCAGATTCATCACCGCGTAGATGACGAGGTAGGTGACCGTGGCCCCGAATGCCTGGCTCAGGTCGGCACCCGCCGCGGCGGCGGCACCGAACGGGGCGAGCATGAAGCCGGCCTGTGCGATCGATGAGAACCCCAGCAGTCGGATGACATTGGTCTGCTTGATGGCAACGATGTTGCCGACCGTCATCGACAAGGCGGCGACGACCCACAACACGGGCCCCCAGATCGCGGTCACACTTGGTAGCGCCAGGTAGCACACCGACAGCAGCCCTACGAATCCGGCGCCCTTGGAGCCGACGGACAACCAAGCGGTGACCGGCGGCGGCGAACCCTCATAGACATCGGGTGTCCAGAAGTGGAACGGCACCGCGGACACCTTGAATCCGAACCCCAGCAGAACGAATATCACGCCAAGGCTGAACAACGGGATGTCCTCGACACCGGATGCCGAAGCAGCGATCTCGGTGAACACCTGTGTTCCTGTGAGTCCGTAGATCAGCGAAACGCCGAACAGCATCAGCGCGAGTGCAAGCACCCCGATGATGAAGAACTTGAGGGACGCCTCGTTCGAGCGCGGATCTCCCTTTCGCCAGCCAGCGAGCAGGAAGCCGGAACCCGAGACGATCTCAAGGGCAACGATCATCGAAATGAAGTCGCGTGACGAAGCCATCATCGCCGCGCCGAGGACCGCTGAGACGATGAGGAAGTAGAACTCCCCTTCGTAGTAGCGGTCGGTTTCCAGATAGCCGACGGACATCAGCAGAACGACGAACCCGGCGAAGATGAACAACCCTTGGAGTACCAGGGCATAGCCATCAACCACGAACGATCCGCCGAAGAGCGCACGATCCCCTCCGGATGTGCAGAACTCCAGACTGTCACAGAACGCAAGCGTCAGCACGGGGACGAATGCGGCGAACAAGCCCGCCATCGCTGTGATGGCGGCGTATGACTTCCTGGTGGTGAACATGTCGACCAGCAGAGTCGCCAATACCGTGACCCCGAGAATGATCTCCGGTAGCAACGCGTGGTAGTCGACGGCGTTCATGTTCAGCCCCCGAAGGCGTTCTTGACGAGGGATACGACGGCGTCGTTGGTTGCCCCGAACACGATCTTCGGGAACACGCCGATGGCGATGGTCCCGAGCACAAGCGGTGCCCACGCCAGCCATTCCGTCGGTTCCACGTCATGGAATTCCTGGTTGGCCCATTCATCGGACGGTTCGCCGAAGTTGACGCTCCGCAGCATGAAGAGCATGTAGCCGGCCGTGAGCACGGTGCCCACCGCCCCGACCACCATGAAGCCCCGGAACAAACCATCCGCCATGATTGCAGGCGCCGGGTTGAACGCTGCCATCAGCGCCATGAACTCACCCCAGAACCCGGCGAGTGCAGGCAAGCCGAGGGACGCCATCGCAGCGAAGCCGAGGAGGAGCCCCATCTTGGGCATCAACACCATCGTTCCACCGAGACGGTTCATGTCCCTCGTGTGGAACCGGTGCGCCATCGAGCCTGCGATGAAGAACAACAGACCGGTGATGAGCCCGTGAGCCACCATCCCGATGACCGCTGCGTTGATTCCCACGTCGGTGAGCGTTGCGATGCCGAGCATCACGAAGCCCATGTGACCCACCGATGAATAGGCGATGAGCCGCTTCATGTCGGTTTGCGCCAGACACGCCAACGACCCGTAGATGATCCCGATCACCGACAGGACGCCGATGAACGGCGCCCAGCTCACGGCCTCGTCGGGAAGGATCGGGAGGGCGATGCGGATGAACCCATACGTACCGAGTTTCAGCAGAATCGCCGCGAGGATCACGGACCCGATGGTCGGCGCTGCCGTGTGTGCGTCCGGGAGCCACGTGTGCACGGGCCACATCGGCACCTTGACCGCGAACCCGAGGAACAAGCCGAGGAACACGAGGAACGCAAATGTCCCTGTGAAAGCTCCCGCCGCACCGATGTTCGAGAGTTCGACCATCGAGAAGCTGTTGTAGCCGAGCGTGTCCCCCGATCGGAAGTACAGCGCAAGGAAACCGAGCAGCATGAAGGCAGACCCGAACAACGTGAAGACGAAGAACTTCAACGACGCATAGAGCCGCATCTCCAGTTTCCATCCGAAGACCGGAACGTTCCTGATTCCACGGTCACCCCAGATACCGATCATGAAGTACATCGGCAGAAGCACGACCTCGAAGAACAGGAAGAACAGGACCAGGTCGAGTGCGACGAACGTACCCGTCATACCAGTGGCCAGGATGAGCACAAACGCCAGGAGGAGCTTTGGGTTGTGTGGCTCGGGCCAATGGTTCCAGGAGTAGATGATCACCAAGACGGTGATGAATGCCGCAAGGACCACCATGGGCAGCGAAATGCCGTCCACAGCGATGTGGAAGTGGGCGTTGATCGCCTCGATCCACGGCGTGTCGATGGCTGTTCCGAACTGGTACGTGTCCGCAGCCGAATAATCGAACTGCACTGCCAGCACGACGGCGAGGGCGAGTGTGACCAGCGAGACGATGAGGGCGGTCCATTTGACAGCCGCCTCCTGCGCCTTCGGGATGGCCAGCACGATTCCCGCACCGACGACCGGTAGGAACACGACCAGGCTCAGAGCCAAGCCGTTATCTAACCAATCCATCTTGTTGCTCCTCCTAGAAGATGATGAACAGGACGGCGATCACAATCACGCCGACAAAACTGAACGCCGCGTACTGCTGCACACGACCCGTGAATGACTTCCTCAGGAACGATCCCGAAGCGTCGGTTCCGGCGGCCGATGCGTTGAACGCACCATCGACCACATTCGCGTCGATCACCTGGACACCCTTTGCGAGCGTCCTGGCACCAACCCCGACCCCATTGACGACCCCGTCAACGACATGCATGTCGACCCACAGCACCACTCGGGCGAGTGGCCCCATGATCGGCCTGACCACACCGCTCATGTAGAGGTCGTCGATGTAGTACTTGTTCTCGAGAAGCGGCCACAGGATCGGTATCCGGACGCGATCACGGGCCGCCTGTGTCTCGGCATCCTTGCCGTAGATCCTCCAGCCGATCACCACGGCGGCTATGACGAACCCGGTCGAGATCAAGAGCACCGGCCAGTCGAAGCCTTCCGCATGGTGGTCGCCGATGCCCGTCAGCGGCACCCGGGTCGCCAGCCAGTCGGTGAAACCGGTGTAGACGCCGGGGATGTTCGTCCAGCCGGCCGTCGCCGCGAAGAACGCCAAACCGATCAGCGGGTAGGCCATCACCTTGGGCGACTCGTGCGGATGACCGTGGCCCTTGTACTCGCCGAAGAAGGTCAGGGCCACCGCTCTGGTCATGTAGAACGCTGTGACGAATGCACCGAGCACCCCGAGAATCAGGATGAAGTTGGCAACGCCCTGACCATGTCCCCCTGCGTACTTCATCGAGGCAAGGATCTCGTCCTTGGAGAAGAATCCAGCGAACGGGAAGATGCCGATGAGAGCCAGCGTGCCGATGATGAACGTCCAGAACGTGATCGGCATCTTCTTGCGAAGACCACCCATGTCCGACATGTTGTTCGAGTGGACCGCATGGATCACCGAACCGGCGCCAAGGAACAGGAGTGCCTTGAAGAATGCGTGGGTGAACAGATGGAACAGCCCTGCCGTATAGGCACCTGCGCCCATGGCGGCGATCATGTAGCCGAGCTGCGAAACAGTCGAGTACGCAAGCACCTTCTTGATGTCGTCCTGAACGATGGCGATGAACCCCGTGAGGAACAACGTGAGCCCACCGATGATGATGATGATGTTGCGAACATCGCCGGCGAACAGGCCATCGACATCCAGGTAGAACGGGAAGAGACGGCCGAGGAGGTAGACGCCGGCCGTGACCATCGTCGCAGCGTGCATGAGTGCTGACACGGGCGTCGGACCGGCCATGGCGTCGGGGAGCCACACGTGGAGCGGGAACTGTGCGGACTTGCCCATCGCCCCGATGAAGATCAGCAACCCGGCCCAGAACGCGTATTGACTCAGCGCCCCGTTCTCGCCGTGGACGACCACGTCGAGGACGTGCTCGAAGCTGAACGAACCCACCGAGACCGCCATGATGATGGCGCCCAGGAACAGCGCTGCGTCGGCCACCTTGTTGACCATGAACGCCTTGTTGGCGGCGTCGACGTTCGCGAAGTCCTCCCAGTAGTGCCCGATGAGCAGGTACGAGGCGACGCCGACGAGCTCCCAACCGACGATCAGCTGGATGAGGTTCGGTGCCGAAACGAGGACGAGCATGCCCCCGGCGAACAGGGAGAAGGACACGAAGAACCATGTGTATCGGACGTCGCCGTCCATGTACGACTTGGCATACACGAACACGAGGGTTCCGACGACGCCGACGAGGAAATACATCATGATCGACAGACCGTCGACCATCCATCCCCATTCGAGGAGATAGTCGCCGATCCTTGCGATCTCGAGATGGCCCTCGTAGACGATCCCCTCGGTCGCATTGAGGTAGAACAGGACGGTGCCGTAGATCCCGACGAATCCGATCGAACCGGCAGACAGTTCCCAGCCCTTGAAAGGCAGCTTCTTCCCGAAGAACGCGATCAGGAACGCTGCCACGAGCGGCACCACGACGATGAGCCACGCCCACTCGACCAGGGGGCCATCCGTGATTCCGGGCTCGATCGCGGAGTGGCCGCCCTCGTCGGCACCGGACTCCGCTGTGGCCAGGATCAGCTGCTGGGCGAATGTTGCAAACTTGATCATGATCAGCCCTTCATCAGATCGAGTTCGTCGACGTCAGCGGACTGACGGTTCCGGTAGATCATGAGGATGATCGCGATACCGATACCGACCTCGGCCGCTGCCAGGGCAATGATGAACAGGGAAAAGATCTGACCCGACTTCAAGGCGTCCGCCCAGAACACATCGAAGGCCACCAGGTTGATGTTGACCGCAGCCAGCATCAGCTCGACGGACGCAAGCACAAGGACCGCGTTCTTGCGGGTGATGACGCCGTAGAGCCCGAAGGAGAACAGCGCAGCCGCCACGAGGAGGAACTGGACGATCGTCACGAGGTGACCTCCGCATCCTTACGCGCAAGCGCTATCCCACCGATGAGCGCTGCCAGAAGCACGAACGAGACAACCTCGAAGGGAACCACGAACCGGTCGAACAGCAACAGCGACAGCTCGTCGGTCGACGATCCCTCGAACGGCGGGATTGCGGCGTTGGAGAACGCATCGACGGTTGCCCACGCGATGACGCCGAACAACACAGTCGACAACAGAGCCGCAGGAGCCTTGACGTTCGAGGCGTGGCTCAGATCTGCTTCCTGACCAAGCGGCGCTCTCGTGATCATGATGCCGATGAGGAACAGGATGATGACGGCGCCGATGTAGACGAGCACCACGGTCCATCCCACGAATTCGGCCCCGAGCATGAAGAAGAGCCCTGCAGAACCACCGAGCGCCACGACGAGGTAGAGGACTGCACGCACGATGTTGTTGCTCGTGACGGTGCGCCATCCGGCGAACAGCGTCGGGAGCGCGATGGCCAGGAACGCCCAGTTTGCGGATTCCTTGAAGAAGTCGGCGAATGAGACGGACATCAGTTCTCCAACGCCGGGGGTTCGGGAACGGTGGCCAGCCACTCGGTCAGCTTTTCCTTGTTGTGCAGCAGGTTCGAGACGGTCGGCTCGCTGTACTCGTATTCGGGCGACCAGAACAGGGCATCGAACGGGCACACCTCGACACAGATACCGCAGTACATGCACAGGCTGTAGTCGATGTCGAACCGATCGAGCGTCGCACGAACCCTCGGGCGGCCACCGGGCTTCGACGGAGGCTGTTCTTCTTTGTGGCCCTCGATGTAGATGCACCAGTCGGGGCATTCCCTCGCACACAACATGCAGACGGTGCATGCATCGACGTCGAGCGAGATGACGCCACGGGCACGCGATACGGGGATCTCTTGGACTTCGGGGTACATGGTGACCGGCGCACGCTTGACCATCGTCTTGAGCGTCAGCCACATACCTTTGAACAGACCGGGGAACGGGAACGCGATCTTCTTGGTAATGGCCATCAGAACACCACCTTGAATACTGCGACGACCGCGATGTTGGCAAGCGCCGCCGGGATCAGCCAATGCCAGGCGAGCTTCTGGAGTTGGTCCTCACGAAGGCGCGGCCATGTCCATCTGATCCAGATGATCACGAAGACCAGGATGGCGATCTTCCCGATCATCACACCGGGCCCTACGAAGTTGGCGAGGCTCTCGGGGATACCCGGCATCGTGTAGCCACCGAGGAACAGCGTTGCGGCAATGGCGCTGAGTGCGATCATCGATGCGTACTCGCCGAGGAAGAACATGGTGAAGCGGATGCCCGAATACTCGGTGAGGTACCCCATGGTGAGCTCGGATTCAGCAATGGGCATGTCGAACGGGATGCGCGAGAGCTCGGCGACGGCAGCGACCATGAAGATGATGAAGCTGATGATCTGGCCCTTGAGTAGGAATGGGACCGCGATGTCGATGCTCCCGATCGTGAACCACGTCTCGGCCTGGGCGTCGACGATTCCGTTGAGCGACATCGTGCCCGCCTGCACCACGACTGCGACGGCAGCGAGCACGAGCGGCAGTTCGTAGGCGATGAGCTGAGCCGCTGCGCGCAGACCGCCCATGAGCGAATACTTGTTGGCAGACGACCAGCCGGCCATCAGGATCCCAAGCACCGAGAGCGAGGAGATGGCCAGTATGTAATAGATGCCCAGGTCGAGATCGCGTCCGACCATGTCGGGGCCGAACGGGATGACGACGAACACCGCGATGGTCGACATCATCACGACATACGGTGCGAATCCATAGACGGTGCGATCCGCGTCTGCAGGGGCAAGGTCCTCCTTCTGGAGGAACTTGAGACCATCGGCGAGTGGCTGGGCCCATCCCCATCGACCACCGGCGTAGTAGGGCCCGATGCGGCTCTGCATGTGCGAACCGGCCTTGAGCTCCGCGTAGATCACCACGAGCGCACCGGTCAGGACGAACCCGAGGATCGCGACCAGTTTGATGATCAGTTCGAGCCAGAAGTTCATCGGTCGACATCTCCGAGAACGAAGTCGAGCGAACCCATGATCGCGACGAGGTCCGGGATGAGCGCATCCTGGAGCACCCAGGGCAGGATCGAGAGGTTGGAAAAGCTGGTTGACCGGATCTTGAGGCGGTACGGCATCTTGCCGCCCTCGGACACGATGTGGTAGCCGAACTCACCCTTGGGGTTCTC
>CBDUOH010000051.1:0-15663 GCA_965368815.1 uncultured Acidimicrobiia bacterium | reverse complement strand
AACCGTGCCGAAGGGTCAGTCCGTTCGCGTGACCCGTGTGGCGATCCGTCTCCGCTAGAGTCTTCGAACCATCACTGCAGATCCGGGAGGTTTCGCCTTGTCGTATGAGCAGCTCACCGGGATGGATCTCGGGCGACGCGATGAACCGGCTCCGACAGACGACCAGAGAAGCTTCCTGATCGCCTGGTTGGACTACCAGCGCCACGAGTTCCTCCGAAAACTCCGGGACCTGTCTCCCGAGCAACTGGTGGTGTGGGCAGTTCCTCCCGTCGAACTCTCTGTCCTTGGTCTGGTCCGGCACATGACCCAGATGGAGCACGGATACCTCACATGGGGACTCGGTGGCGGGGAACACAGCATGATGTATGGGGAAGACGACTACGCCGGTGGTTCGGTCGAGTCGGTCGACAAAGACCTCGGTGTGTATTTCGCAGCAGTCGCACAGGCAGATGAGGCGATCGCCGCGATGGCGAGCCTCGACGCACCCGGAGCCGGACATGGGCGGCCGTTGGGCGCGACCCTGATCAAGATGATCGACGAGTACGCGCTCCACGCGGGGCAGGCGCACATGCTGCGTTTCGCAGCCCTCGGCGAGATGCTCCGCTGACACCACGACCGAAGCACGGAACCCCCGAAACGGTGCCGTTTCGAGGGTTCCCGCGGGTCGGGCTGGCCGGATTTGAACCGGCGACCCCCGGTCCCCCAGACCGGTGCGCTGCCTGGCTGCGCTACAGCCCGAATGACGACAGGTTAGGGCGTATCAGCCACTGTCATGAGCTGGCGACCCCGATGATTCCCTCAGACTCGAGCACTCGCATGGTCAGCCGTTTGCGCAGGTCGAGGTCCAAGCCGGCGTCCTCGGGGAGATCAAGGTTCATGGCAAACGCCCATGTGCCGTCGTCGGTGGTGACCGCACCGACCATCCAGCCGATCGGTGTGCCTTGGGTGACCGCATCGGTACCGGTGAACCAGGTGAGCGTGAAACCGTCACGCTGGTCGTTGTGCATGAGTTCCTTGACATCGAACGCGGTGTAGCGGTCGAAGGTCGGGTCGTCTGAGAAGAGATCTGCATAGAACTTCGCTTGCTGGAGCGCATCGACAAGCAATGTTCCATCCGACCAGAACGAGGCCCGCGACCCGCGGACGTTGGCGTTGCCGAAGTGGGCCCGGTTGATCCACACCTCCATCGGGTCGAGTCCGATGATGTCGGCTACTTGCGCGTAGAACCAGTCTGATTCGGTTCCCAGTGCCGACCTGAGCGTGTGGGTCCGGTTCCACGGGGGGACCTCGGGGCCCTCGCCGTCCCACGTCAGTTCGGTGTCGAGCGAGGTCAGAACATCGGCTTCAAGGGCAATGAGGGTGGTGAGGATCTTGAAGGTCTCAGCAGGGGCAAGGTCGCGGCGTGTACGGGTCACGTCGTAGACGAGCGGCGGAGCTTCACTGCCGATTTCGATCAACACGAACGATCCTTGGACGCCCTCGGCGTCGAAGGCCTCGGCCCAACCCGGCTGTGTCACATAGTCGGGCGGTTCAGCCGGGGTTCCACCGCCACATGCACCCACCGTGACCGTGACAGCGATTGCGGCGGACAGTCGTCGAAGGAGTCTCATCCCATTACATCGGTCACGATCTGGATGAGCCTGAGGATGAGGTAGAGGGCGCCGGCCCCGACCAACAACATGAACGAGATCGGCCACCCCGGGTCGTCATCCGCGCCGTCATCGGCCGACGGCGGGGTCGCTTCCGCATCCCGGTCGTCTGTCATACGGGCGGTATGCCGTGCCGACGTCCGGAGAACGACCGATCCTTCCGTCGCGCAATCGCAAACCGCCGAAGAAGCTCCAGGCGGAGTTCCGTCGGTTCAATGACCGAATCGACCACGTCCTCGGCCGCCAACCTGTAGAGGTCGACATCCTCGTTGTATTCGTTGCGTTTGGCTTCGATGAACGCCGAGCGCTCGGGCTCCTCGAGATTCTCGATGGCGTTGAAGTAGACGGCGTTGACAGCCGCTTCGGGCCCCATGACCGCTATCTCGGCGGTCGGCAGCGCAATCGTCGCCTCAGGACGCAGCCCCGGGCCTGAGAACGCATACAGGCCGGCGCCGTACGCCTTCCGGACGATCACCGAAATGCGTGGCACCGTCGACTCCGCCATGGCCGTGAGCATCTTGGCACCGTGGCGGATGATGCCCTGTGCCTCGACATGGCTGCCGATCATGAAGCCCGGTACGTCGGCGAGAAACAGCAACGGGATGTTGAATGCATCACAGAGCCACATGAAGCGCGCAGCCTTGTCGGCACTGTCCACGAACAACACGCCCCCGAGATGGTTCGGTTGGGATGCCACGATGCCGATCGTTTCGCCTCCGAGCCGCGCGAAACCGGTGATGAGTTCTCTGGCGAAGAGATGCTTGATCGGAAAGAACGAGTCCTCATCCACAAGTGCGTCGATGAACATGTGCATGTCGTACGGCGCTGATGGGTCGTCAGGCAACACGGAGCCGATGTCGGTGGTTGCCGATGGTGGCATCGAGTCGTAGTCGCTCGGGCGCACCCGGTAGTGGTCCGGGAGGTACGAGAAGTAGGTCTTCGCCCACTCGATTGCCTCTTCGTCCGACGAGACCAGCGCATCGCCACAACCCGATGTCTCACAATGCATCCGCGCCCCGCCCATGGCCTCGAGGGTCGTGGTCTCCCCCACGACCATTTGTGCCATCCGTGGCGAACCCAGATACATTGATGCGTTGCCCTCCACCATCACGACGACGTCGCAGAACGACGGGATGTACGCACCCCCTGCGGCGGACGGCCCGAAAAGACAACAGATCTGGGGTACGCGACCGGACAGCCGGATCTGGTTGTAGAAGATCTTGCCAGCGCCCCGCCGGCCGGGGAACAGGTCGATCTGATCGGTGATTCGAGCTCCTGCCGAATCGACGAGGTAGAAAACGGGAAGCAACTCATCGTATGCCGCTTCGAGGATCCGAATCATCTTTTCGACCGTGATCCGGCCCCACGAACCTGCCTTGACCGTGGGATCGTTGGCGATGATGGCAACCGGTCGACCGTCGATACGGGCGCGTCCGGTGACGACCCCGTCGGCTGCGAGGTCGTCGTCGTCGTTCCTCGCGAGGAGCCCGTCCTCGACGAATGAATCGGTGTCGACGAGGGCAGCGATGCGATCGCGCACGAACATCTTGTTCTGCGTGACCAGCTTGTCGTGATACCTCGTCGGCCCGCCCCCGAGCGCCTTGCTTGTTGCTTCGTCGAGGCGTTTGTCCATCAGTGCCTGTTTCTCGTGCGGATCCGGATCGGCGTACCTGTGAAATCGTAGGTGTCGCGCAGTTGGTTTTCTATGAAACGCAGGTAATCGGGTCCGAGTTCGCCACCACGCACGAACAAAACGAACGTCGGAGGTTCGGTTTCGGCCTGAACCGCATACAGGATCTTGGGTCGCCGCCCCTTCCTCACGGGAGGAGGATGTGCCTCCTGCAGTTTGCGCACGAGCCGATTCACCTCCGGGGCGGGGATGTGTTGTCTGCGGTGCTCGAGGACGGTTCGGATGTACTGCGGCAGTCGATGTGTGCGGGCACCGGTCAACGCGGACATCCGCAGAACCGGAGCCCAGTTGACGAAGGCAAGGCGGTCCTCCACAGAGTCCTCGGTGTGGAGGCGCTCATCCTCGGTCAACTCGTCCCACTTGTTGAGGACGAGCAGCAGTCCCTTGCCGGCATGGACGATCTCCTCGGCGAGTCGTTGCTCCTGATGGGTTGCTCCGCGTTGTCCGTCGATCACGAACAACACGACGTCGGCCCTCCGGATGACGTCATGTGCCCGCAACACTGCGTAATAGTCGACGTCATCGGTGATCTTCGTGCGCCGTTTGATGCCAGCCGTGTCGATGACCTCGAACGGCTCGCCATCGATGTCGACGATGAGGTCGACAGGATCGCGGGTGGTGCCGGGGACATCCGAGACGAGCACGCGTTCCTCCCCCGCGAGGCGATTGAGGAGGGTCGATTTGCCGACGTTGGGGCGCCCGATGATCGCGAGGCGGGCCACGGCGTCTGGCTGCGCCTCGCCAGCAGGCTCATCAGGCAGCAGCTCGACGATCTTGTCGAGGAGGTCGCCCGTATGGCGGCCGTGCAGTGCCGACACAGGGATCGGTTCGCCGAGACCAAGGCTCCACAGGTGCGTCAGTTCCGACTCCACCGCCGGTGCATCAGCCTTGTTGGCTGCAAACAGGTGCGGAACCCCGGATTTCTGGAGGATGCGGGCGACACCGACATCGTCGTCGGTCAGTTCCGTGGTCGCATCGGCGACGAAGACGACCACATCCGCTGTGGTGATGGCGATCTCAGCCTGCTCCCGGATGTCTGCGGTCAGCTGTTCGCCCGGACGTGCCTCCCAACCCCCCGTGTCCATGACATGGAACTTTCTGCCGTTCCACTCGGCATCGAACTGCCGACGATCACGGGTGACACCGGCGAGTTCGTCCGTGACAGCGAACTTTCGACCAATGATCCTGTTGACGAGGGTGGACTTGCCGACATTCGGACGTCCCAGGATGACCACGACGGGCAGACGACTCATCGAACCGCTCCGAGCAGTCCCGCCACGGTCGCCTCGGCGACGACAACCGGAGCCTTGGCGACGGACGCGACCTCGTTGAGGTCCATGTTGTCGATGAATTGGTCACTCGAGAGGGCAACGTCGGGCAGGACATACGCTCCCGCGGGCTCAGTGTCGGATTCGATCGAACGTTTCACGTCCTCTCCGACCATCAGGCCAGCCACTGCGGTGTTGCCCCCGAAGAAGTCGTTGGGAACCGTCAGGAGCCGTATGGGGCGACCCGCAAGGCGCTCGAGGCGCTCGCGGACAGGCTCGATCACGGTGGCACCGTACCTGCCGGTGACGACCACCGCAGGACCCTCACCAGCGCTGGGGTCCGGTCGGAGATGCTTGGGGCGCCGGTAGCCCTCGGCGGGTGCTCCGGGTACCGAGCGCCACTCGCCCGTGACGATCGGCGCCGTGACCGTCGAACCCTGTTCGATGCGTTCCAGTTCGTCGTAGAAGGCCCTGATCATCCCGATGCCGTTCTCGTGCTGGGCAAACGCCTCGTAGGCCGATGCGGGTGGCACCTCGATGCCCGCCTGCACGTACAACTCATCGGACGCCTGGAACACCCTGCGACCAAGGGCGTCGAGGGCCCGATCCTGCCAGAAGTGGACAATCTCAAGGTCTGATGCCGCTTCCTGTGGTGTGTGGACACGCAGGTTCGGTTCCTTGTTGTATTTCGAAAGCCCGAGAGGGACGATTCCGAGTGTGGCGAGCTTCGGATACCGCGTGATGGTTTCGGCGAGGGTCTGCTCGAGTACGGCGCCATTGTTCTGACCGGGGCAGAGCACGACTTGCCCGTGGACGACGATGTCGTGCTCGAGCAGCGCGGCAAGCCAACGAAGGCTGGTTGCGCCGCGCCGGTTCCGCAGCATGTCCGACCGAACATCAGGGTCGGTTGCGTGAATCGAGACATAGAGGGGTCCGAGCTTTTCTTCGATGACCCTTGAGAGGTCCAGTTCGGTGAAGCGTGTCAGCGTCGTGAAATTGCCGTACAGGAACGACAACCGATAGTCGTCGTCCTTGAGGTAGAGCGACTTGCGCATCCCGGGTGGCAGCTGATAGATGAAACAGAACTCACAGTGGTTGTCACACGTCTGGACCCGATCGAAGATCGACGAATTCAGTCGGATTCCGATCGGGTCGCCTTCACCCTTGATGATCGGAACCGAGATCCCGGTCTCGCCACGCCTGAGCTGGAACTCGGGGTCCACATCGTCCACCAGCTGCTGGTACTCGATGACGTCGTTGGGGACGATGCCGTTGATCGACACCAACTCATCACCGGCGCGCAAACCGGCGGCCGCTGCGGGCGAGCCGGGAAGAACCTCAAGAACGGTTGGGAGAGACATCGGGCGTCAGGTTACCGGTCGCAACCCCACACTCCCCGATCGTCTCAGACTTCTGCGAGACCTATCCTCGGTCCATGGCCACGAAAGTACTCCTCGCCGAGCCCCGCGGATTCTGTGCCGGGGTCGAGATGGCGATCAAAGCACTCACGTGGATGGTCCAGGTGTTCGAGCCACCGGTGTACTGCTACCACGAGATCGTCCACAACGCCGCCGTGGTCGCCGCGTTCGAGCGCGCCGGTGTCGTGTTCGTGAACGACATCGACGATGTCCCGGTCGGTCGGCCGATCATGCTGTCCGCCCACGGTTCCTCCCCCGAGGTCGTGGAGGGCGCCACCGACCGTGCCGCTGTCATGGTCGATGCGGTGTGCCCGCTCGTCACCAAGGTGCACCATGAGGTGAAGCGCATGGCCTCCCAGGGGTACGACATCATCTACGTCGGCCACGAGGGACACGACGAAGCCATCGGCGCGATCGCCGAAGCCCCGCATGCTGCCCAGCTCGTCGATCCCAGGGTCGGACTCGACACATTCCGAGGAGGCGAGGACGGCAAGGTTGCGCTCCTCGCACAGACGACACTGGGCCTCTACGAGTGGGAGGATGTGTTGTCATCAGCCGAGGAGCAGTTCCCGGATCTCTGGACCGCCCGCAAGTCGGACCTGTGCTACGCGACCACCAACCGGCAGACCGCGATCCAGAAACTCGCCGAACGCGCCGACGTCCTGCTCGTGGTCGGGTCCGAGAACTCCTCGAACACGCAGGCTCTTGTCCGCGTGGGGACGAATGCCGGGGTACCTGCGTACCGGATCGACGGTCCGGAGGGTATCGATCCCGCGTGGCTCGAAGGGGCTGAGATCGTCGGTGTGACCGCCGGCGCATCTGCCCCCGACCAACGAGTGCAACGAGTGATCGAGGCGGTGAATCCCACGGACGGGACCGAAATCGTCCGGGTGACCGAAGAGGACGAATATTTCCCGCTGCCCCCACAACTCCGCAAGTTCATGCAGACGCTCCAGTCGTTGGTCGAGGGTGGATTCGCCTGTCGTACCCCCGGTCTCGAAGGTCCGGTGGAACTCGATCGACATACATCGGCGACAGAGGCCCTGAGCATCCTCGGGGTCTGATCCGGCATGCGTCGGATTCGGCGCCCTCAGATCTGTGACGTGAGGGCGAGCACTCGTGCCACAACCTCGTCGATGCTCAGGTCGCCGGTATCGATCACCACCGCGTCGTCCGCAGGTTTCAGGGGTGACGTCGCTCGCGTGGAATCGGCGTGATCCCTGGCAGCGAGTTTGTCGGCGATCTCGGACAACTCCTGACCATCGGTCTCGGAGTCCTTGGCCCGCCTCGATGCCCGCACCATCGGCGAGGCGGTGAGGTAGACCTTCACGGCGGCGTCGGGAAAGACGACGGTGCCGATGTCGCGTCCTTCCACCACTGCGTCACCGTTGTGGACCTCGACCCAGCGACGTTGGATGTCGACGATCTCGTCGCGTACCAGCGGATGGGCACTCACCGCGCTCACCGCCGCAGTGACGGCATCCGAGCGGACATCGAAGGCAACCGATTGCCCGTCGAGTAGGATGCCGCGCTCGTCGTAGTCGATACTCCGACGTCCGATCACGTCGAGCACAGCAGATTGATCCGTGATGTTCACCCCGGATTGGAGTACGGCGAGAGTCGCAGCCCGGTAGGTCGCCCCGGTGTCGAGATACGCCAGCCCGAGTTCTTCGGCGATTCGGCGCGAAACTGTGCTCTTGCCGACTCCGCTGGGTCCGTCGATCGCTATGACCACAGCGCCGCCAAGGTGTCGTAGAACTCCGGCCACGAGACCGCGGCGATGTTCGAATCGATGATCTCTACCGCCCCCGACGCCCGCGTCGCGGCGATGGCCGCGGCCATGGCGATCCTGTGGTCGTGAAAGGTCTCGACGGTGCCACCGTTGAGGAACCCGGTGCCGACGACATCGAACCCGTCGGGAACCGCGGCGATACCGCCATCGAGCGCGACGAGCATCGACTCGATGGCCCCGATGCGGTCAGATTCCTTCACCCTGAGCTCGGCGGCGCCCCGCACCGTCGTCATGCCGTCGGCATATGCACCCACGACGGCGACAAGCGGCAGCTCGTCAAGAGCGGCTGCCACAAGCGCACCTTCGATCGATATGCCGGTCAGGGGGCGTCCGGTCACCGTAACGGTTCCCACGGGATCACCTCCCACGGTGTCGGTGACGACCGCCTCGACATCGGCTCCCATCCGGTCGAGGATCTCCAGGAAACCGATTCTTCCCGGGTTGAGGGAGACCTCAGGGGTCACGATGGTCGAACCGGAAGAGATTGCGGCCGCGGCCCACAAGAACGCTGCAGACGACGGATCGGCCGGAACGTCGAAGCGGGCCGGCGGAATCGGGCCGGGGTCGATGCGATACCGGGTCTCCGTTTCGAACTCGCCACGTCCGACTGCTGTCAGCCAACGTTCGGTGTGGTCGCGGAACCCGCCTGGTGAATCGATGGTCGACGGTGCGTCTCCTGCCAGCGCAGCAAGCTGGAACGCCGAACGGACCTGCGCTGACGCGACGGGGATCTTCACGTCGGCGTGTCCCACCTCACCCGCTCCACCGACTTGCAGTGGCGCCGTGCCCGAAGTCGTTGCGAATACGCCACCGAGCGCCAGCAGTGGTTGCTCGAGTCGTGTCATGTCCCTTCGCGAAAGGGAAGGATCACCCACGAGCTCGACTGCCAACGTGCTCGTCGCCAGAATCCCCGACAGCAGGCGCATCGTCGTCCCGGAGTTTCCGCAGTCGATCGGGTCTGTCGGTTGTCGCCAACCCCGCACTCCTGGCGAACGGACCTGTTGACCCGAGATCTCCACACCCAGAGCGCGCATCGCCATGGCCGTGGATGCGATGTCGAGACCGTATCCGAGTCCGGTGACGAGGCTGTCGCCCTCGGCCATGCCCGCGAACAGCAGCGCCCGATGGGACAGGGATTTGTCCCCCGGGACACGAACAGTTGCGAGGAACGTGTCCTCCGTGCCCGAGATCGTTCGATTGATCATTCTGATTCCTCAGCGAGTTTGTAGATCCTTCGGATCTCATCCATCGTCAGTGCACGGTAGGCCCCCGGCGCCAACGTCCGATCGGAGATTCCCGCGATGGAAACCCGTACGAGCTGCTCGACGGTGAGCCCCACCACTTCGAGCATTCTGCGCACTTCACGCTTGCGACCCTCGGTCATGGTGATCTCGATGATGGAGCGTCCACCGTGACTGGTGACCAACCGGGCCCTGGTCGCCCTGGCAAGACCATCCTCGAGGTCGACGCCGTCCATGACCTGACGCAGGTGGTCTGGGGACACAGGCTCGGAAGTCCTTGCCTGGTAGACCTTCTCGACGCCGTAGCGGGGATGTGTGACGCGTAATGCGAGATCGCCATCGTTCGTGAGCAGCATCAGACCTTCAGAATGCAGGTCGAGCCTGCCAACAGGTTTGGTGACCGGATCCGCGGGAACGAGGTCTGTCACGACAGGGCGGCCCTGGGGGTCGTCCATGGTGGACACGACCCCTGGCGGTTTGTAGAGGAGCCATGTGCGGAGCTCGGGATCGAGCGGAAGACGCACTCCGTCGATTGCCACAACGGAGGCTTTGGGGTCGATCCGGTCGCCGAGGCTCGCCACCTTGTCATCAACCGTCACACGCTTTTGTTGGATCAGAACATCGGCTTTGCGTCGCGACGCGTAACCGGAGCGGGCGATCAGCTTGTTGAGTCGTTCGATGATGACTCCGGACGTAACGGTAGTTCCAGGGTTTCGACGATCTGGGCAGGTGGCACATGATCAGCGAGCGGCGGAAGGTCTGTCACGGAACTGACGCCCATCTTCTCGAGGAAGAGCGGTGTCGTTCCGTACAGGATCGCCTGACCGGGACCGGGAGCGGTCCCAACCTCGACGATCAACCCACGGCGCTCAAGGTTCTTGAGCGCATGGTCCGAGTCCACCCCTCTGATCTCGGACACCTGACCCCGTGAAACCGGTTGCTTGTATGCGACGACGGCCAGCGCTTCCATCGACGCAGCCGACAGTTTCCGTGCGCGGTCGCTGGTCGCATACTTTTCGAGGTACGGCAGCGCGTCAACGTCGGTGTACAACCGCCATCCGCCCCCCACGTTTCGCAGTACGATCCCGTGCGAGCCACCGAGCTCCTCACCGAGCGCATCGAGGGCGTCGACGACCGCTGCCTTCGGTTGCTCGACCACTTCGGCGAGTTCCTCACTCGTGACGGGCTCTTCCGCCACGAACAGGATCGCCTCCAATATCTTCGCGAGTTCGGTCATGGACCCCCCTGGTCGCCGAGCATCGCCCGGAATCGATTGTCAGCGGCTTCCCGGTCGTATTCGATCGCGATCCGGGATTCGCCGACGTCCTGGCTCACGCGGACAATTCCCCAACGCGCCAGCTCGAGGAGCGCAAGGAAGTATGCGACGATCTCGAAGTCGGTTTCGCAATGTGCGACCACCTCATCGAAGTCCCCCGTGACCACTGACGCCATCCTGCCCTGCAGATCGATCATCGCGTCCTGCACCGACGGAAGGTCGAGATCCAGATGATCGACATCAGGGTCCAGAATCGGCTCGGTGAAGACTGCATGGGCGATGGCGACGAATCCATCGAGGTCGACGGGGATCTCCACATCCCGAACCAGACCCCTACCGATCTCCTCGAGCCCGACGAGACGAGGCACGAACCTGTCGGAAGCTTCGATACGGTGCCGGAGCACAGCCGCCACATCCTTGAACGTGAGACAGGCGAGAAGGCGTGACAGCAACCGGTCCCGTTCCTCGGCGAGCGCAAGCTCCTCGTCGAGGTCGATTGGTTCGTCGTCGGGAAGCAGGTGGCGAGCCTTCAGCTGGATCAGCGTGGCCGCAATGAGCAGGAACTCGCTGGCAACGTCGATGTCGAGGTCCTTCATCTCATCTATGAAGGCCACGTACTCGTTCACGATACCGACGAGGCTCAGCTCGGTTATCTCCAACTGGTGTGAGGTGATGAGCTGGAGCAGGAGGTCGAGCGGACCCTCAAACACGCGAGTTCGGACTTCAAACGACATTGCGACGGATGGTAGTTGGTTTCGGTTCCGGGCCTACTGCTCTGGGAAGCGGGTTGATCGTCGACCTTCATCGGCTGCTCCGAGCGCTTCCCAGTCACGCCGAGCGACGCCTTCGGGCGGTTCGCCCGGGTGTCGTGCCGTGAAAACGATCGCGAGATCGTCTGCACCTGCGTCGCTGAGCATTCGAGCCCCGATGGGTCCATGATCCAGATAGAGCCGCCAGCGGCGCGGTACGGGAACCCGGAACGACCCCAACACGGTCGCACAGGCCCTGCTGAAAGGGCCGAGACGGCTCTGACCCTTGCCGATGTCATGCAACAGTGCGGCTTGGGCGAGGTGTGGCTCGTCGCGGACACGCGTGAACACGTCATAGGAATGGCGTTGGTCCTGATGCTGGAGCGTTGTGAACAAGGCGTTCAGTTCCGGTCCGAGGATCTGGGCCACTTCAGCGAGCTCCGATTCGTCGAGCGGCCTGGCAACGAGGTAGCCGGCGAACCGTCCTGTGAGATGGCGCGCTCGGCTCAGGAAGCCGACGTCTTGCATTGGACACAACGCACGGAGTTCGGACGGAACGCAAGACGCTCCGGATTGATCTCAGCGCCGCAATCGGCACACAAACCGTATGTGCCTTCCTCGATCCGTTCGAGTGCGACGTCGATCTCCTTGACACCGGCCGCGAGATTCTCGACGAGTCCGAGCGTTTCCGTCCGCTCGGAGGTGGCGGCTGCTGCATCGGCGAAGGCATCGTCGTAGTCGATGTCGCCCGTGAGTTCTCCTGAGTCATCGGCGCCCAGCTCCTTGAGCTGGTGCACAAGGCGCTCGCGTTCGGCCTGGAGTGTTGTACGTGCGCTATCAAGGTCGATGGTCGTCATGCGGCCCTCCGGATGGGATATGTGCGGACGGGTCCGCCCCCACATCGTACAAGGACATATCCGCTGGTTCCGGAATTCGCAGGATTTCCGCGGCCGGACAGTCCCTTCACGTTGCGGCGCGTGAACCCCGCGGATGGCTTGTGAGCACGATCTCCCTGAGGTGTTCAGGTGATACCTTGGTATAGATCTGGGTGGTCGACAGGCTCGCATGACCCAGGATCTCCTGCACGGTTCGCAGGTCCGCTCCCCCCTCGACCATGTGGGTTGCCGCCGAATGCCGGAACACATGAGGGGACAATCGCGCTTCGGGGACGCCGGCACGGGTTCCGTGCGTGCGAACGATTCTCCACACCGACTGGCGGTTGAGACGGTTCCCCCGGGAGCTCAGGAAGAGCGCCCCGCTGTCATGGCCCGGCTTCCTGGTGTCCAGCCGTACGGGAAGCCACGACTCAATGGCATCGATCGCAAACGAGCCGAGCGGTACGAGCCGCTGCTTGGAGCCCTTGCCCGTGACAAGCACCGTCCTGGTGTCGAGGTCGACGTCGTGGAGGTCGACACCACAGAGTTCGGACACCCGGCAGCCAGTCGCATACAGGAACTCGAGCACGGCACGGTCGCGTACTCCCATGGGATCAGTGATGTCGGAAGCTTCGAGAATCGCAGTGACCTCACTCACGCTCAACGCCTTCGGGAGTGGCCGTGTTCGAGAAGGGGCATCGACGCCAGCGGTGGGATCGTCGTCGCGATATCCCTCGGTCACGAGGAACCGGTGGTACGCCCGGAGCGTTGCAAACTTCCTTGCCACCGACGCAGGTGCGAGGTCACGGTCCCGCAGATCCTCGAGGAACGCTCGCACCGCCTCCTCGGAGGTGTCACCGTCCCGGTCCGCGAGGATGGACTGGTACTGGCGGAGATCTCTTCGATACGCGTCCACCGTGTTCTTCGCGAGGCCCCGTTCCGAACGGATCGCCCCGAGAAAGTCGTATGCGGCGGTTGGGAGCTGTTCGTCACTCATCGTCGCCAATCATGCCACCACGACGCGCCGATGGGATCAGATGCAGAACTCGTTGCCTTCCGGGTCGGCCATGGTTGTCCATGTGAGAGGTCCCTGACGACCCACGTACAGCTCGGTCGCACCCCGTGCAACCAGCTCCTGCTTGAAGGTGTCGTCGTCGTAGTCGCCGCTCCTGATGTCGAGGTGCACGCGGTTCTTGACGGTCTTCGTCTCGGGTACCGCCTGGAAGTAGATGCGTGGGGTTCCCGGCAGCGCGTCATCGACGGGCCGAATGGCGCAGCCCTCCGCCCACACGAGGTCTCCATTGAAGATGCGGGTGTCGGCGTCCGTGGCGTGGCCCTGTTCGATCATCGAACGGATGAAGGCGGCATCTTGGGGTTCGACCTCCCACCGGAGTGTCTCTGCCCACCACGCAGCGAGCGTGTGGGGGTCTTCGGCGTCGATGACAACTTGCACGGCGAAACCCATAGGTCACATACCACCTTGTCTGTGTGCGTTCGCAATCATGATGCCCGCGATCGTCTTGCTGTCGACGATTGTTCCATCGAGCACTTTGGAGACGGCTTCGTTGAACGGCATACGAACCACCCTGGCGGCATGCTCTTCGATGCCGTCGGGGGCCGACTCCCCCCGGGTGAGTGATTCGCCGAGATAGATCGTGATCTCCTCGTTCGAGAACCCGACCGCTGGCAGAATCGACGACAGACGCGAGAGGTTCTCCGCCAGATATCCCGTTTCCTCGAGAAGTTCTCTGCGTGCTGCCGTGACGCGGGAGGTGTCGTCGGCGTCGAGTTTGCCTGCCGGGATCTCGAGGACGAGTCGGTCCACCGGTGCCCGGTACTGCTCGATCAGGATGATGTCGTCGTCGATGAGTGGGACGATCGCCACCGCACCCGGATGAGCGACCACGACGCGGTTCACCACCTCGCCGGTCGGACCTTCGATCGTATGGTTCTCGAGAGCGATGAAACCGTGGTCCGAAAGTAGTTCCCTTGTCAGGACGCGGAATCCGTGGGTGACGGTCACCTGGCGTCCGTGGGAACCACAGCGTCGGCTTCTGCGGACACGACGGCGGCGCGTTCGGCTACCGCCTTGACGAAGCCGGTGAACAACGGATGGGGGTTGTCGGGACGTGAGATGAGCTCGGGATGCGCCTGGGTCGCGATGAAATACGGATGATTCGGCAGTTCGATGAACTCCACCAGTCGACCGTCTGGCGACAGCCCCGAAAGGGACATCCCGGCTTCTTCGAGCCTGGCCCTGTACGCGTTGTTGACCTCCCAGCGGTGCCGGTGCCGCTCGTAGACGACTTCCTGGCCGTAGAGCTTGCGAGCAAGCGAGCCCTCCGCGAGCTTGGCCGGATACAGGCCGAGCCGCATCGTTCCGCCCTTGTCGTCGATGTCCTTTTGCGTTGCCATGAGGTCGATCACCGGGTGGGGGGTCATGGGTTCGCATTCTGTCGAATGCGCTCCGGCGAGGCCCGCGACGTTCCGTGCGTACTCGATGACGGCGCTCTGGAGTCCCAGACACAACCCGAGGAATGGGATGTTGTTCTCGCGTGCGTATCGAATCGCCTGGACCTTGCCTTCGACCCCGCGCGAACCGAATCCTCCGGGCACCAGAATCCCGTCGAGGTGCGACAGGTAACTCTCTGCCAACATGCCGTCGATCGAATCCGCCGGTATCCACTCGATCTCGGGGCGCACGCCTCCCGCGGGGCCGGCATGGCGAAGCGACTCGACGACCGAGAGGTATGCGTCCGGCAGTTCGACGTACTTGCCGACGATCCCGATCTTGACGGCCGGCTTCTGGGAGACGAGTTCGTCGACCATCGCTCGCCAGGCGTCGAGGTCCGGAGGTTCTGCCTCGAGGTGCAGCTCTCGAAGCACCACGTCGTCAATCCCGGCCTCGTGAAGGGACAGCGGCACGGCGTAGATGTCATGGCTGTCGACCGCGTTGATCACGGCATCCGAGGCCACGTCGCAGAAGAGGCTGATCTTCTTTCGGGCGGAGTCGTCAATGGGGCGATCGGAACGGACCACGATGATCTCAGGAAGGATGCCCCGTGAACGCAACTCGGCGACGGAATGTTGGGTCGGCTTGGTCTTGAGTTCATCTGATGTGTTGAGGAATGGCACCAATGTGACGTGGATGTAGCACGTGTTCTCCGGTCCGACGTCCTTGCGCACCTGGCGAATCGCTTCAAGGAACGGGAGGCTTTCGATATCGCCGACCGTGCCACCGACCTCGGTGATGACGATGTCCACGTCATCTCGTTGACCGAGTTTGCGGACCCGTCCTTTGATCTCGTTCGTGATGTGCGGGATCACCTGCACCGTCGCGCCGAGGTAGTCGCCTCGACGCTCCTTGCGGATCACGGACTGGTAGATCGCACCGGTCGTGACGTTGGAGTCCCGCGAGAGACTCTCTCCGACGAACCGTTCGTAGTGTCCGAGGTCGAGATCGGTTTCGCCACCGTCATCGGTGACATAGACCTCTCCATGCTCGAACGGGTTCATCGTGCCCGGGTCGACGTTGATGTAGGGATCGAGCTTCTGGAGGACGACGCGGAATCCGCGAGCCTTGAGGAGTCGACCGAGCGACGCCGAGGTGATGCCCTTGCCGAGACTTGACGTCACCCCGCCGGTTACGAACACGTGTTTCGTCACACCGTTCCTCCGACTCGGAAGACCGGAGTGTACCAGCAG
>CBDUOH010000050.1:0-15663 GCA_965368815.1 uncultured Acidimicrobiia bacterium | reverse complement strand
TGCGATTGCAGCTGTCGATGTTGTTGTTCTTGAGAACCGTGCGGCCGAACTTCTGAGCGAGGAAGTTCATCTCGTTCGTCGCCTTCGAGCAGGAGAACAACCCGGTCGAGGTTCCGGAATTGCGTCTGAGGCCGTCGGCGGTTCGGGCAAGGGCCTCATCCCACGTAGCTTCGCGAAGCGTGTCACCGTCTCGCACGAGCGGGGTGGTCAAGCGTTCATGACGTCGTCCCATGTGTCACCTCCCTTCGTGCAGAATCGCTTCGATCGTACCACTGCAGGGATTCCGGAAGGCCCCCGATGGGGGCTGCCGCTATCGTGCGCGCATGCATCGGTGGCACGCCCCATTCGCCTGGACAGGAGGTTCGGAGTTCGCCTCCGACGTGCTCGTGACCGTCGAGAAGGGCGTGATTGTTGCAGTCGATGTCGATCGGCCGTCATCGGACGCAGACACGGTCATGCACGGAATCCTGATTCCGGGACTCGTCTCGGCACACTCACATGCATTCCACCGCGTTCTGCGCGGGCGCACCCACGACGACGGTGGTGACTTCTGGGCCTGGCGCAATCCGATGTACGCCATCGCCGCATACCTCGACCCCGAGCGATACCGCAGGCTGGCCACCGCGGTATTCGGCGAAATGGTTCTCGCCGGGATCACGACAGTCGGCGAGTTCCACTACGTGCACCATCAGGCCGACGGTCGGCACTACGACGACCCCAATGCCATGGGAATCGCTCTCGCCGAGGCAGCTGCAGATGCAGGAATCCGCTTGACCCTGATCGACACGGCCTACCTCTCGTCGGAGGTGGGCGGTGCCCCTGTTCTCGCCAAGCAGCGACGATTCGACGACGGTTCCGTCGAGGCATGGAAAGATCGGGTGCACTCGCTCGGTGCTGCCTTGGCAGGGTTCGACCGGGTCCAACTCGGCGTGGCAGCCCACTCCGTGCGAGGGGTGCCGAAAGCCGACATCAGAGCGGTGGCCGACGTCGCATCGGAGCTCAACGCTCCCCTCCACATCCACGCTTCGGAGCAACCAGCTGAGAACGCCGCAACCGCCGCGATCCACGGGGTCACCCCCATTCGATTGCTGGCGGACGAGGGTTTCCTCGGTCCTCGGACGACGCTCGTCCATGCGACGCATGTCACCGAGGCCGACATTGCTGACATCGCCAGCTCACGCTCGATTGTCTGTGTGTGTCCCACCACCGAGGCCGACCTCGGCGACGGCATCGGCCCATCCGCAGAACTCGCCGAGGCGGGGGTTGCGATGTGTCTGGGCTCCGACTCGAACGCCGTCACGGACATCCTGAGGGAGGCCTGGGCCGTTGAGCAACACGACAGACTCCGCCTTGGGCGGCGCGGGATACATCAGCCACACGACCTGCTCCATATGGCGACGACGGTCGGCATGCGGTCGCTTGGATGGTCCGATCGGGGTCTTGCCATCGGTGCTCATGCGGACTTCGTGGTCGTCAACCCGGCCAGCGACGAGATGGCAGGAGCCCCTCGCACCCCTGCTGGTTTGATGTCGTCCGCGACCCGCTCGAGTGTCACCGACGTGGTCGTGGCGGGTCGGCACCTTGTCGGATCCCCTGCAACGACTCCCGTGCGATCGGACGGCTCGATCGCATCCCTGATCGACGACGCTTGGGAGACGGCGCATGGCCGTTCGTGACATCCCACAGATCGGTGACCCGGTTCTCCGGGCCAAGACCCACGACGTCACCGACTTCGCCGACCCGGCCTTCCAGGCCCTCATTGATGACATGATCGAGACGATGCATCACGCCCGGGGTGCCGGCATCGCAGCCAATCAGGTGGGCGAATCGGTCAATGCTTGTGTCATCGGCGTCGAGCACAACGAACGGTATCCGTACAAGCCACCGATCCCACTCACGGTGCTTGTCAACCCCGTCGTCGAAGTCCTCGACGACGAGCAGTGGCTCAACAACGAGGGTTGCCTCAGCGTCCCCATCCGCGGGGACCTTCGCCGATCGATGAACATCTCAGTGCGAGCGTTCGACCGCGACGGTCAGCCATTCGAGCAGATCTATCGAGGGTTGAGTGCCGGTACGGTTCAACACGAGGTCGATCACCTCAACGGGATGCTGATCGTCGACCGCATGGACGATCGAACGTCGATGACGACCTGGGCCAACTTCCAGAGACACGGCATGGACACCTATCTCCGCAGGATCGAGCCCGTCATCGAGCGAACCGAACCCTAAACTGGCTGCTTTTCGCGTACCCAGGGTTGTACGACCATGAAAACAGGGTGCTCCAG
This sequence comes from uncultured Acidimicrobiia bacterium, assembly GCA_965368815.1. Classification (GTDB taxonomy): domain Bacteria; phylum Actinomycetota; class Acidimicrobiia; order Spongiisociales; family UBA5794; genus UBA5794. The sequence goes on along the minus strand of CBDUOH010000050.1, from coordinate 13,378 downwards.
CCCACAGAAGGGTTGGACTCCCGGATCGAACCAACCGAAGCTCCATCCGTCCTACACTCCCGCCCGCGGGCCTGTAGCTCCAATGGCAGAGCAGCGGACTTTTAATCCGAAGCGTGTGGGTTCGAGTCCCACCGGGCCCACGAGCCACCGCGTCGCACAGGCCAACGGCGCGTCGGATAACCCCGTGGCTGTCGCGATCTTCGAAACGGAAGCGATCACATGGATGAAGCCCCCATCTCTGCAGCACACCTGAAGCTCAACGAGTGTGACGCGCTTGTCACCAGGCTCTCAAAGATGTGTTGCGAGCCGGATCGATCCCCACGACTTGCGGCCGTCACACTGGAGATCGACAGGGCTCGAAACACGCTGAACACAATCACCGATGATCCATCAAGGGTTGCTGACCTCATCCTGCGACTGGAGTCGATCGGGGCAACCATCGGCGAACTCCAGGTCGGGTGTTGTGCCCCCGCACGAATGCCCCTCTACGCCGACACGATGGTGCGACTCACCGAGGTCCAGCTGCTTGCGAAGGAATCGGTCGGCATCGCTCACTGAGGCCCACGATCTCCACTGAGAAATGGATCGCATTTCCATACACTCGGGATGTGTTCCACATCGCCTCGTTCTACAAATTCATCGAGATCGACGACCGCAAGCGCCTGAAGGCGACCATCACTGCGGTGTGCGAGCAACACGACGTGCTCGGAACCATCCTGCTTGCGCCCGAAGGCATCAATGGGACGATTGCAGGAACCAAGATCGCCGTGGGTGCGGTGCTCGAGACGTTGCGGGCCGACGTCAGACTCCGCGACCTGACAGCCAAACACTCGCAGGCGTCGGCGTCACCGTTTCTTCGTCTCAAGGTCCGCCTGAAACGCGAGATCGTTGCGCTTGGGGTCGGAGAAGTCGATGCAGCGGGCAACACCGGCCATCGGGTACCTCCCGAACAGTGGAATGACCTGATCACGCGTCCGGACGTGTTCGTGATCGATACCAGGAACGACTACGAGTTCGAGGTGGGGACGTTCACGGGAGCCGTCAATCCGCAGACCGGGTCATTCACCGAGTTCCCCGACTGGATCCGTGAGAACGCCACCGCGATCGACAAGCCGAAGATTGCGATGTTCTGTACCGGAGGCATCCGGTGTGAGAAGGCATCGGCATACCTCAAGGACCAGGGGTTCGACGAGGTGTACCAGCTCGACGGAGGCATTCTCCGCTACCTCGAGGCCGTCCCCGAACCCGAGAGCACCTGGGTCGGCGAATGCTATGTCTTCGACCGACGGGTGACCGTGGGCCACGGACTCACACCGGGAAACAAGGAGATATGCGTGAACTGCAACCGGGTGCTCGCGCCGGACGAACGCGAACTCGACGGATATGTCGAGGGTGTGTGCTGCTCACGATGTGCCGACACCATCACCGAGGATCGGCGATCTCGCTTCGCCGAGCGCCAACACCAGATCGAACTCGCCCGGCGCCGCGGAGCCACACATCTCGGGCGGGTATAGCCGGACCGAGACGCCACCCCCGCCCATTCCGTGGGCCTGAGTACCACGAAAACATGGTCGCACAACCCAGGGTACGCGCTCTTGGCGGTACTCTGTCGGGATGGATTTGCAGCAGTACGCGGCGCGGCGAGAATCGTTCATGGGTCAGCTTGGGGATGGGATAGCTGTCATCCCGGCGGGTGTACTCCAGACTCGCAACGACGACGTCGACCACCCCTTCCGACAGGATTCTGACTTCTTCTTCCTCACCGGTTTCCCGGAACCCGACGCCGTGGCGGTCCTCGATCCCTCACACCCGTCCGAGCAATTCACCCTCTTCGTCCGGCCACGGGATCCCGACATGGAGGCGTGGAACGGGCTCCGTGCAGGCATCGCAGGGGCTGTCGATACGTTCGGTGCGGACGCCGCACACGACATCGCATCGTTCGGGACGTGGTTGGGCGACCGCCTGACCGGCCGATCGTCGGTGGTGTACGCGCTCGGAAATCCGAGGCTCGACGAGATGATCATCAAGGCAATGGACCGCAGCCAGGCTTCCTCCGATCGATCCGGGTTCGGCGCTCCTTCGAGCATCGTCAATCCGGCACCGATGCTCGCCGACATGCGGCTCATCAAGACCGGAGCCGAGATCGACGCTCTGCGAGAGGCGTGCCGGATCTCAGCGGTCGCCCACAGCGAAGCGATGCGATTTGCCGCACCCGGTCGCACCGAACGCCAGGTCCAGGCCGCCATCGAGTACACCTTCGGCGTGCTGGGAAGCGAACGCATCGGCTACGGCTCGATCGTGGCCGGTGGTGACAACGCATGCATCCTGCATTACGTCGAGAACGACCAACAGCTCATCGACGGCGACCTGCTACTCATCGATGCCGGGGCCGAGTACCGCCACTTCACGGCTGACATAACACGAACGTTCCCCGTCAATGGCACCTTCACCGCACCACAACGAGCGGTCTACGAACTCGTGCTCGATACCGAGCGGCGGGTCATCGACACCTGTGCACCGGGACTTCCCTTCGCAGACATGCACAAGAATGCCTGTGCGATCCTGTCGAGTGGCCTCGTCGAACTCGGTCTCCTGCCGGGGAGTGCTGACGAGGCGCTCGCCAAGGGTTGGTACAGGCAGTTCTTCTTCCATGGCACCGGTCACTGGCTCGGGTCCGACGTCCACGATGCCGGCGCGTACAAGGTCAACGGCGAACCCCGACCGCTCGAACCGGGCATGGCCTTCACCGTGGAACCCGGTGTGTACATAGCGAGGGACAAGGCATCGATCAACCTGTCACAAGCACCGTACGACCCGGACGAGGTTGCCATGCTCACGCTCGAACTCGGTCTGACAGGTGCGAGGGCAGAGCTCGATCGGCGTGCCGAGGAGGCTGGATCGATGCGACATTCCGTGCCAGCCGAATTCCTCGGCATCGGTGTGCGGATCGAGGATGACATCCTCATCACGCAGACCGGCCACGAGAACATGACATCCGATGTGCCGACTGACGTCGATGCGGTCGAGGCCATGTGTTCGCAAGCTTCCGAACTGCCGTTGTTCCGGTAGGAGGGAACCCGATCGCATCGGCACAATCGGTCACCGATACACTTCCATCAGGCCACAAGTCGTAGGGACCGGATCAGGCATGCACGTACAACGGACTCTCCTCGCCGCGCTGTGTTGCCTGGCAATGATCGCCACGGCGTGTTCATCATCGGCAACCACCGACACAGCGACCACAGCCGGTGAACGCGACTCGTCAGCAAGTCGCGACATCCTCCAGGATTCCCAGATCGGCGCCACGGTGGGGCACATCGAACTCCCAGACGTGTCGAACGACGACCGTGCATTCCGCTTCCGACCCGAGTCCGACAGGGTGCTGGTGGTCTACTTCGGATACACCAGCTGCCCCGACGTGTGTCCCACGACGATGGCAGATCTTCGCACGGCACTCAGCGACATGGAATCCGGGGCTGACAAGGTCGACGTCGCCATGGTCACGGTCGATCCCGACCACGACACACCCACCACGCTTCAGGAGTACGTGCAGTTCTTCATCCCCGGCGCGCATGCGATCCGCACCGACGACGCCGCCCTGCTCAGGACGGCGGCGGATGCATTCGGTGTGTCGTATTCGGTGACGGAACTCGACAGCGGTGAAGTCACCGTCGGTCACAGCCCGTATCTCTACGCGGTCGATGATTCCGGCTCCATCCGTGCGGTTTGGCCGTTCGGCGCACAGCCCCAGACCATCGCCGAGGACCTCACCGCCATTCTTACGGGCTGACGCCGCGCCACCGGGCGATCACGCAACGGGGTGCAGGAGCGGTCGTCCGGCGATACCGGCAAGCAGATTGTCCGCGGCAAGTTGGGCCATGGCGTTGCGAGCTCGCCATGTCGAAGACCCCATGTGCGGGATGATCGTGCAGTTCGGCATGGCGATGAGCGGGTGGTCGGCAGGAAGAGGCTCGGGATCGGTGACATCGAGTCCGGCACAACGAATGTCGCCGCCAGCGAGGGCGGTCACCAGCGCATCGGTGTCCACGACGGGTCCGCGTGCGATGTTGATCAGGTTCGCGGTCGGTCGCATCCGTGCGAACTCCGATGCTCCGATGAGATGGTGGGTCTCACCTGACAGCGGGACCGCAAGGACAACGTGGTCGGAGGCCGCAAGTAGCTCGTCGAGCGAGCAACGGATCGCACCGATCGCAGCCTCGATGTCGGGCTTGGGCGAGCGGGCTGTATAGAGCACATCCATCGAGAAACCGACTGAACGTCGGGCTATCGCTTCCCCGATCCGACCCATGCCCACAATCCCGAGCGTCGAACCGGAAACGTCGTAGCCGAGCAGCTCTGAAGGACTCCAAGGACCCCACCGTCCCGATTCGACGAGATGTTGGCCCTCACGCATCCGACGCGACGACGCGAGGATCAGACTCCAGGCCGTATCTGCGGTCGTGTCAGTGAGGACACCCGGCGTATGCCCCACCGCAACGCCGGCTCGCTGGCAGGCATCCACATCGATGTTGTCCACACCGACGGCCATGTTCGACACAACCCTGAGATCAGGGCAATTCGCGATCAACTCTGCATCGATCCGATCAGTCAGCATGGAGTAGATGCCTGTCGCACCCGATGCCTCGGCGCCGAGCCATGCCGGGTCCGCAGCACGGTCATGTTGCCAGAGCGCCACATCGGCCACCTGCGCAATCCGATCAACGACCGAAACGTCCGATGGAACCCTGGTGATCACAACCTTGGAACGCCCCAACTGGCTCACAGATCGATCCTATTCATAACTCGAGAACTCCACATCTCGGTAGACTTGAGGACACGATACCGAGCCTCGGAGACCCAATGAGATCCGCCCGAACCATCCTGCTCCTCGCAGTGTTTGCCCTTGTCGTTTCTGCCTGCAGCAGTTCCGTCGGAACGGTAACGGTCGACGATCCGTGGGGTCGACCATCACCGTCGTCAGCGGAGAACGCGGCCTTCTACATGACGCTGGTGGGCGGAACGGAAACCGACACACTGACGGGCGCGTCATCGGCCGCGTGCATGATGACGGAGGTCCACGAAACCACCATGAAGGATGGCCAGATGTCCATGGCCCCTGTTGACGGCGGTGTCGTGGTTCGCCCGGGCGAAACAGTCGTTCTCGAACCAGGCGGTCTCCACGTCATGTGCATGGGGATCGTGGAGCCTCTCACGGCCGGAGACACGGTCGAGGTCGAACTGTCCTTCGCATCAGGAGAGACGACGACGATCACGGCTGAGATCCGCGACGAGTAGCGTGCGTACCCTCGGCATGACCATCGCCGTCGGGTTCGCCGCAGCTCTGATGTGCGCAGCGTGCTCGGAGGCCGGTGGCGGCCCCGTCGAGACAACCACGGCCACGGTGCCTGCACAAACCTCGACGACCGCTGCAGCCCAACCAACCCAGGTCGGCAACTCAGTCGCCGACATCTCGTTGCCCGATGCGTCCAATGACGGTGACCCGTTCTTCATGATCCCTCCTACCGGCCACGTCCTGACCGTGTACTTCGGGTACACGTCGTGCCCTGACGTCTGCCCGACCACCATGGCGGACCTGCGCCGTGCAATGGCAGAGCTCGGCGACGACGCTGGTCGCGTCGAGGTGGCCATGGTGACGGTCGATCCCGGCAGGGACACCGATGCGACCATCACCGATTACGTCCAGTACTTCATCCCGGATGCCCACGCACTTCGGACGGAGGACGAGGCGGCTCTCAGGGTGGCGGGTGACGCTTTCGGAGCCGACTACGGGGTCGTGCATCTACCGAACGGTCGGACCTCAGCGTTCCATACGCCGTATCTGTATGCCGTCGACGACGAGGGAACGATCAGAGCCGTGTGGACCTTCGGGGTTCAACCCGAAGTCATCGCACAGGATCTGGCCGACATACTGGCTGGTTGAGCCGCTACTCGTCTGTTTTCATCTGCTTGCGGAGGTTGGCGATACTGCTCGACGCGGTACTCGGGTCGATCCCCAACCGTGGCAACTTCGCAGAGTTCCGGCTGTACCGGCTCTCGACCTCGGCATCGGCCTCTTCGCCGTCAGCCTCAACGCCGGCCTCCACATCGGGTTCAGGAGCCTTGCGTGGGACTGATGGTGAATAGTCCATCGACGGACGCTCAATCGTCGCGGAGGCGAACGCCTCCTGTGGGATCTCAGCAGCCCGTGGCTCCTCCCAACCGTCCGCCTGTGCAGCCTGCAGAGCGGCAAGAGCCTCACGCCTGATGGATTCGATGGAGTCCTCCTCCGGCGCGGTGTGACCGTTGGAGCCGTTTGCCACCGCATCGTGGGCTGGAACCCTGGCCACAGGAATGGCATAGACATCTGCGCTCGGCGCTTCAGCCTTCTCGACTTCGGATGAGTCGGTCACTGCCTGCCGGGACGACGCCAGCTCCTGTTCCCTGATTTCAAGTGCATGTTCGCGCGCCGAGATTGCGAACTCACGGTTCTCAAGCGCAATCAGCCGTTCGGCGAACGCCGCCTCGTCGTCGGGGTCGCGCCCAGTGGAAGCACTGTCATCGGGCGAATCGTCGACCTTCATTGCCTCGATTTCTCGAAGCGTCTGCATCGCTTTGGCTTTGATCTCATCGGCTTCGGAACGCGCGCTCGACAACAGCGCCTCGGCTTCGGCCTTGGCAGCCTCGAGGGTTTCGTCGCCACCGACTCCGGCCTCGATGGTCGGTGCTGCGCTCTCGGCGTCGGCGAGCACCTGAGCCGCTCGTTCCGTGGCGTCCTCGATCAATTCGGCTGCGGTCTCTTCGGCTCGTGCAACGATGGTGGCAGCCTCCTCCTTCGCGGCGACGATCTCGCCATCGTCGAGCTCGGCGCGCTGGGTGATCTGGATCTCCATCGCTTCGATCTCGGCCGTGGCTGTGGCCCGGAGCTCATTCATCTCGTTGCGCAGCTCCTGGAGCTCGTTGGCCGCAGCTGCTTTGGCGGCGTCGACCGCCTCGCGCTCCTGAGCGATCGCTGCTTGAGTGTCCGCAGCCTCTGCCTTGAGCCGCTCCACCAGGGCTTCTGCTTCCTGGATCTCAGCACTTCGTTCACCCATCCGGGCTTCGAGGTCGGCGACCGCGGCTTCGAGTTCGGTCTTCGAGGTGACAAGCGCCTCGTCCTGATTCGCCACGGCAGCGTTCGCCTCTGCAAGGAGGGCTTCGGCCTGTTTCTTGGACGCTTCGGCCTCAGCAAGCATCGCGGAAGCTTCGTCTCTCTTGGACTTCGCCTCTTCGCGGAACTCCTGGGCTTCCTGTCGGAGCGCCTCAGCGTTCTCTCGCGCTGAAGTCAGGGCTTCGGCAGCCTCATCCTCAGCTTGTGCCGCCATGGCGCTCAACGTGTCGAGCTTGGCCTGCTTCTCTTCCAGAGCCGCGAGTCGTTCTTCCTCGGCCTTGTGGGCTTCGGCCAGCAGCTTGGCCGCTTCGGCTTGCTGCTTCTCGGCCTCCACCAGCATCGACTCGGCTTCGGCCTTTGATGCCTCAGTCACTTCCTGGATGGACTCCAGTTCATTGCGGGAGGTCTCCACGGCACGTCGCGTGGCCTCTGCCTCCTCGCGGAGGGATTCGAGGGTTGCATTGAGCTCGTCGATCTCTGCCCGACTCGCAGCTGCGAGTTCCGCATCCTGGGTATTCGCGGCGGTCATGGATGCGCTCGACTCTTCGGCGAGTTCAATGAGAGCTTGTGCCTTCTCCTCGGCCTCGGCGATGATGGCAGCAGCCTGTTCTTCGGCTTCCGTGACCGATGTGGTCGAAGCTGCGAGCTCACGATGCAGACGTTCACTGATGGTGGCGGCAGCGGCCTCGGCGGAAGCGATGATCTCGTCAGCGCGTGCTTGGGCTTCAACGACCGCAACCGGATCCCCAGTGCCGTCGTTCGCCGCATGCAGCTGGTCGAGCTCCATCACGAGGCGATCACGTTCGGCTGTCAGGGCCTCGATCTCCGCACGATCCTTGGCGCTGGCGGCTGCCGCGTCGGCGGCTTTTCGTTCAGCGTCACGGATGATCTCGGCGGCTTCGATGCGTGCCTCACCCAACACCTCGATCGCGGCGCTCTCGCCACCAGCGATCAGCACTGCGTTCTGTCGTGCCTCATCCTCGATCTGTGCAGCCTGCTTGCGTGCCCGATCCAGAATCCGGTCCTTCGCCTCGAGCACCGATGCAATGGCGGAATCAACCGTCTGGGTCTGCTCGGCTTTGAGCTTTGAGAGTTCGTACTCAGCCTGCTCGAGCCTTACCTTCGCATCCTGGGCCCGCAGTGCCATTTCGCGGTACTGGGCATCGACTTTGAGGAGATAGGCGCGCACCTCGTCCGTGTCGAAACCTCTCCGACGCATGGAGAAGTCTCTTGGTTCGAGTTCATCGGGAAGATCTGGATGGATCGGCACGTCAAATACCTTGTGGTTGGAAGTATCAATCTGTTGTCGGCTGCTTCGGCGTATCCCTTTATGGATACGGTGTTCCGGCCCGTATGACGGGCCGAGCGACCCAGTCCCCACCGCGTGCCAAGTGTGGCTGTTTCCCCCGACTTGTCAACTCGGTCACAACGCGCTGATGATCGATGGATCCAACCCGGGGAACGTGGTCATGTAGTCAGTCCGCTCAGCCTTCAGCTTGGCGACGAGCTCGGCGTACTCGTCGGACCGACCTTGCGCGGCATACATCGTTCGCGGCTGGAGCAGATCCGGGTCGTCGAAACCGTCAAGGTTCGCTGCCACGTAGTAGCCGAAGTCAGGATCCTCCTCCCATTCGATCGCACCAGTGACGAACCCGGTGATGACACCGCTGGAGTGACGGATCTTGACCTTCTTCGATCGGTCATCCCCCTCAGGACCCCCGACACGACCGGTGTTGAGCAGGTACACCTCGAGATCAGGCATCGTTTCGAGGAGTTCGAGAAAGCGGTTCCCCATCAACGCGTCGTTGTCGAAGAAGAACGGGTTTGTGCCTGGCACCCGCAGGCTCTTGCCGGCTTCGGCCTTCCCCCCGGCGCTCGTACCGATCGTCTCGCCGAGCATGAAGTATGCCGCGGCCTGCTCGCGCTTGAGTTTCGCGATCGCAGGAATAATCGTTTCGTTGCGGTTGAGCAACAGGATGTAGTTCGCCGGAGGCAGATCGCTCGGAGCACGATGGCGAATGTTCTCGAGTGGGAACGTGGAACGACCGTTCTTCGTGTCCGAGTCGTTGAAGAAGTCGACCTTGCCTTCTGGTGACACCCAGGTGTTCTCCAACCACGCGTCCGGGCGGGTGGTTCCACCGTAGATCGTCGGCTCGTCATCAGGGTCAAGACCGAACGTCTTGGCAAAGCACCCGTTCTCCGATGCGAACACCTTCCCACCGGGAAAGAGCGCATTGAAATCATCCTGGACCGGCATCGAACCGAGCTGGTCCCGGAACGTGGTGGTGGTCTTCCCCGTACCCGACAGTCCGAGCATGAGTGCAACCTTCTCTTCACCGTCGACATCGGGGAACGTCTTGAGTCCGGAGTGCAGCGCCAGACCACCCTGCTCGTAGACCAGGTGGTTCCACATCCGCAAACCACCCATTTTCGACTCGCCGAAGTAGTCGGAACCAAGCACCCGTGTCACATAGGCTTCATGGTCCACAAGGATCAGGCGGTCGTCCGGTTTGCCCGGTGCCTTGAGACCTGGCGTGTAGATCACCGTGAAATCCGGTGTCCACGCATCATCCTTCGGGAAGTAGAGCTGCTGCTGCATCGCAGCGATGTTGGCCTGCGTGCGTTCGATGTACATCCGGCAACCAGTGCGGAATGCCGGGTCGGGGCCGATGTAGCCCTCGATGAGAATCATGTCCTTGTCGGCGATGTACGCGTCCTGCGCTGCAGCCCACTCTTCATACTCGCTGCGTGGCATGCGGTTCTTGTGGTTCTCGACCTCGGTGATGAAGAAGGTCGAGCCTGCAAGTCTGGCTTTGACGTCCGCCTTGTAGTTGATGTTGTCGAACTCGGTGACCGTGATGTTGGTCATGTACTGCTCGACCCACGCACGCATCTGTTCCTGGGTCGGGTTGGCCGACACGGATGCGGCAGATGGGAGATCAAATCCCATGTATGTCTTCCTCCTAGATGATTGCTGAACCCCAGCCTAAAGCAGTCGGCTGTTGCTTACCTCATGAGTGGACATCTCAGCGGCATCAGACCCCCACGGCCTGCCGGAGCCAGGCCGCCAGCTCGTTCCCGACAGCATTCGCTTCATCGACAAGATCGGCCTCTGCCCCGAGCCAGTCGCCCGACTCGGGGAACGATCCGGTGAGATCGACGTAGATCTTGAGCTTCGGTTCGGTGCCGCTGGGGCGTGCAAGCACTCGTCCACGCTCTCCGAGATCCAGTTGGATCAGATTGGTGGACCCCATGTAGCGAGGACGCTCCTCGACTCCCTCGAGGAAGTCGGTGACGGAGACCACCTCATTCCCCGACAATTCCTGTGGTGGATTCGATCTGAGCTTCTCCATCGCCGCCGCTATCTGGGCAGGACCCTCGGATGTGTCGATACGGATCGACACCTGGGTCGATACCCACACGCCGTACGTGCGATACAGATCGCCGATGAGATCAAGAACCGTCCGTCCCCGCGCAGCGGCGACCGCTGCCATGACTCCGAACGCCACAGCCGCCGATATGCCGTCCTTGTCCCGAACCGTCGACCCGACCGAGTAGCCCAGTGCCTCTTCATATCCGAGCACCAGAGACCCTCCGCCCTTGTCCGCCAGATCGAGCGCAGCGTTCCAGATCCACTTGAACCCCGTGAGCGATTGGGCGTACTCGACACCATGCCTTGCCGCGATCCTGCCGAGCAATGGTGACGAAACCACCGAATTCACGACGAACCCGCCATCGACGCCGTCCCGATGCTCGAGGAGGAACTCGGCGAGCAAACAGCCGATCTGGTTTCCGCTCAGCGGTCGCCAGACTCCGCCGGGGTCGGGAACCGATGCCGCGAGGCGATCGGTGTCCGGATCATTGGCAAGCACGAGATCGGCATCGATCGCGGCCGCCAGCTCGTGGGCGAGATCGAGGGCACCCGGTTCTTCGGGGTTCGGGAAGGAAACAGTCGGGAACGTGCCATCGGGGGCGAATTGTCGCGCAACCGGATTCACCTTGTGGAAGCCGAACCGCCGGAGCGCTTCGGTGACGAACCGTCCGCCGACGCCGTGCATTGCGGAGTAGACGATCGAAATACCTCGATCACCGGCGATACCGGGAAGCACCGAAGCGACGTCCCGCAGATAGTCCTCGAACAGATCATCATCGATCGGTCGGGCCATCGGCGTCTCGAACACCCTGGCCGTCCGAGGCACGGCGTTCGCCGGTCCCACCCGGGCGATCTCGTTCGCAATCTCGACATCGGCGGGCGAGATGATCTGGACACCGGTGGCGGCATAGACCTTGTACCCGTTGTCCGCCGGTGGGTTGTGACTTGCAGTGATGACAACCGATGCACACGCCCCCATGGTCAGTCCGGCATAGGCGACCAAAGGGGTCGGGGTGGGAGCAGCGAAGTAGCGGACGGCGAACCCGGCGGCGGTGAGCACACCGATCGTGTCCTCCATGAACACCTCCGACGACGGTCTGGCATCCCGCCCTACCACCACGAGTCGATGGTCGGGATCCGTGTTGGCCTTCAGATGTGCAGCAAGACCGGCGGTCGTGCGAATGACAGTGGCTCGGTTCATGCGGTTCGACCCAGCCTCTACGATCCCCCTGATACCGGCGGTCCCGAAACTGAGCGTGCCGTCCATCCGTGCTTCGAGCTCGGTCGGATCGTCCGCTGCAAGAAGCGCTGACAGCTCTCGGCGGGTTTCGGCATCGGGGTCGCCGTCCATCCACTCCTGGGTTCTGGTAACGAGATCGGTCATATGCCTGAGGCTACCTCGCCGCCGTTCTTCCCCCGCGTGAGGATGTGCGCCGATTCCCCAGCCGGTGCCTGGCAGAACGGCTAGCGTCACACTCACCAACTGCTCGCCCGAGGAGGCATTTCTTCTTGCAACAATTCGACGCTGTCGTCATCGGTGGCGGACAAGCGGGCCTCGGGATCGGCTACTACCTCCAGGAAGCCGGCAAGCGGTTCATGATTCTCGAGCGTGGGCGTGTGGGTGAGTCCTGGCGGAGCCAGCGATGGGATTCGTTTGCGGTCAACACGCCGAATTGGACGAATCGACTACCCGGTGACTCCTACGACGGTGACGAACCCGACGGTTTCTACCTTCGCGACGAGCTCGTCGCGTACTTTGAACGGTACAGGGACAAGCTGGCACTTCCGGTGACGGAGCGAGCGAGCGTGACGAGGGTCGACATCTCCGGTGATGGCTTCCTCGTCGAGTACACGGGTCCGAGCGGCGTCGTCAACGGCGTATCGGCCCGAAACGTCGTCATTGCCTCAGGAATGATGAACACTCCGAAGATCCCGGCCGTTCGGGAGAAGTTCCCGGACACACTCGTCCAACTCCACACTTCCGACTACCGATCGCCAGCCAGTCTGCCGCCAGGGGCGGTCGTCGTCATCGGCGCCGGACAATCCGGCTGTCAGATCTGTATGGATCTGGTTGCTGCCGGGCGAACCGTGTACCTCTGCACGAGCAAGGTGGGAAGGGTTCGCCGAAGGTATCGGCAACGCGACATCTTGGATTGGGCAGAAGACATCGGGTTCTGGGACGTCACGGTCGATGGACTACCGGACCCCGCGATGCAGTTTGCTGCCCAGCCGCAGGTGTCGGGGGTGGGTCGATACGGCAGCACCTTGAGCCTCCAATCCATGTCCCGCGAGGGAGTTCGTCTGATGGGTCGCCTTGCTGACGTGCGTGACGGAGTTCTCGTGACAGACAATTCGCTTGCCGACAACATCGCCTTCGCAGACGAGGTTTCAGCAGAGTTCACCGGCATGATCGACGGGTGGATCGCTGAACATGGTTACAGGGCCGAGCCGGTCGAACACGATCCCGATGACGAACCAGCCGGACCCGAGGTCGCCGAGTCCGGGATCACGGAACTCGACCTCGAGCAGGCCGACGTCCGGTCGATCATCTGGTGCACGGGATTCAGCGCGGACTTCAGCTGGATCCATGCACCGGTGACGGACGCGAGCGGTCGGCCGAGGCACACACGAGGTGTTTCGCCCATTCCAGGGATCTACTTCCTGGGTTTCCCGTGGTTGCATTCACGAAAATCCGGGATTCTCCACGGAATCGATGAGGACGCACGATTCGTCATGCAAGCCATTACGGATCGGGACGCGTGAAGACGTAGCGACGGTTGTGATCCAAGGGTGTCAACACCAACCCGCGGATATACTCGCATGAGCCGTAGCCAGTCCAGGTCGATACAATGTCGGGC
>CBDUOH010000049.1:0-15887 GCA_965368815.1 uncultured Acidimicrobiia bacterium | reverse complement strand
AGCAGTTCCCCGGTGTCCTGGCAAACGACGATGTGAACCTCTCCGTCGCCCCGGGTGAGATCGTTGCGCTCCTCGGTGAGAACGGCGCCGGCAAGACCACCCTCATGAACATCTTGTACGGGCTCTACACCCCCACCAAGGGAGAGGTGATCGTCGATGGCACGCCCATGGTGTTCAACTCACCGGGGGATGCGATCGACGCCGGTATCGGCATGGTCCACCAGCACTTCATGCTCGTTCCCGTGTTCACGGTTGCCGAGAACGTGGTGCTCGGGGATGAACCGACAAAGCGATTCGGCTGGCTCGACTTCCGTAAGGCGAAAAAGGCGGTGTCCGAGATCTCGTCGAGGTACGGGCTCGATGTCGATCCTGACGCCATCGTCGAGGATCTGCCTGTCGGTTTCCAGCAACGTGTCGAGATCATCAAGGTGTTGGCACGAGAGGCTCGTTTCGTTGTGTTCGATGAGCCGACATCGGTGCTGACACCTCCCGAGGTCGATCGGTTCTTTGAGATCGTCAACGAGCTCAAGGAAGACGGCAAGGGCATCATCTTCATCAGCCACAAGCTCGGAGAAGCCCTTGAGGTCGCTGACCGGATCGTGATCATGCGGAGGGGGAGGACGGTGGCCGAGGTCACTCCCGCCGATGTTGACGAAACGAAACTCGCCGAGTTGATGGTCGGGCGACCGGTCGACCTCGTCGTCGACAAATCCGTGGCTTCACCTGGTGATGTCGTGCTGTCCGTGGACAACCTGACCGTCCTCGACGATCGGGATCATCTCGCTGTGAAGGGGCTCTCCCTGGAAGTGCGAGCGGGAGAAATCGTCGGTATCGCCGGCGTCCAAGGCAATGGCCAGACCGAATTGATCGAGTCCATCACAGGGCTGCGGCCGTCGGTCGGTGGCACCGTGTCGCTCGACGGCGCCGATGTGACGACGAAGTCACCGCGGGCCATCCACAAGCTCGCCGTGGCCCACGTGCCCGAGGACCGCCAGAAGAGTGGCCTCGTCCTCCCGTTCACGGTCACGGAGAACATCGTGCTCGATTCCTACTACGAGGAGCCGATCTCACGAGGCATCATCATGGATTGGGACGCAGCCGAGCAGCGGGCGCTCCGACTGGTCGACGAGTATGACGTCAGGACACCCTCGGTGGATGTGGCCGTGTCGACGCTCTCGGGCGGCAATCAGCAGAAGGTCATCGTTGCACGGGAATTCGATCGCGACGTGCGACTCGTCATCGCGTCGCAACCGACTCGTGGGATCGATGTCGGATCCATCGAGTACATCCACGGTCGGATCGTCGAGGAGCGCGATGAGGGTTCAGCCGTGCTCATCGTGTCGTCCGAACTTGATGAGATCAAGGCGCTCGCCGACAGGATCCTGGTCATGTATGCCGGCGAGGTGGTCGCCGAGTTCGACCCATCGGTCACCACCACTGAGATCGGTCTGGCGATGCTCGGCAGCGCTGCGGAGGAGGTCGGATGACATCGTCTGAACCCGACGGCCCGCCACAGTCGACGCAGAACGGTGAGGAGGAAGTCCAGTCACCCGACAACGGCTGGTATGGGCGGATAACAGGGGTCGGTACGAGCATCAAGGGTGCCATCCTCGTTCCCGCGCTTGCACTGCTCACCGCTCTCGTCGTCGGTGCGGTGATCATCGCCCTCACCGATGTCGACACCCTCCCGCTGTGGGGCAGTGATCCCGGGGAGGCATTCAGCGCAACGGTGGGCGGGATATCTGACGCCTACAAGGCACTCTTCGTGGGCTCGATCGGATCGTTCAACGCGTTGAGTGAGACGCTGTTCGCGGCCACGCCGTTGATTCTGGCCGGGCTTGCCGTCGCAGTCGGGTTCCAAGCCGGCCTGTTCAACATCGGAGTCAACGGCCAGATGCACATGGGCGGCATGGTGGCCCTGTGGGTCGGATTCACCTTCACTCTTCCGGCGGTGTTCCACATTCCGCTCGTGCTCGCAGGTGCTCTCGTGGGTGGCGCGATCTGGGCCGGCCTGTCGGGATTACTCAAGGCGCGGACAGGCGCGCACGAGGTGATCACGACGATCATGCTGAACTTCATCGCGTTGTTCCTCGTCGACTACCTCCTGAAGTCATCACTGTTCCAGGCCGCCGGGCGGAACGACCCCATCTCCCTGCCGGTGCTTCCCTCGGCACAATTGCCGACCCTCTTCGGTGGGTACCGCGTCAACATCGGGTTCTTCATCGCCCTCCTTGCCGTGGCAGCCGTCTGGTGGTTGATGTATCGCAGCACGATCGGGTACGAGTTCCGGGCGGTTGGTTACAACCCGAGTGGTGGCCGCTACGCGGGTATGAGCGTGGCGTGGGTCTATGTCTCCGTGATGGCGGTCTCCGGCGCGCTCGCAGGGCTCGGCGGGGCGAATCAGATCGTGGGCATCGAGCCGTATCGCGGTATTTCGAACTTCGCAGGGAACATCGGCTTCGACGCGATCGCGCTGGCATTGCTCGGCCGATCCCACCCGGTAGGCGTTCTGTTCGCAGGGTTGCTGTTCGGAGGTCTGCGCGCTGGCGGACGCGAGATGTCAGGAGCGGCCGGGATACCGGTTGACCTCGTGTTGGTGCTTCAGGCTCTCATCATCGTGATGATCGCCGCCCCGGAGCTGGTCCGGGCGATCTACCGGATCAAGACTCCTGACGTCGAAACACCGACGATCACGACTTCGGGGTGGGGCGGATGACCGCGACACTTGACCCGAACGAACAGGTGATCGTTACCAGGGCAACTCCGGCCCAGAAGCGTGCCACGGCGGTGGGCATCGTCCTGATCCTGCTGGCCGCCGTCACATTCTGGATCTTCGGGCTCGGTGTCGACAGCGCCCTCGAGTCCACGTTCAATCTGTCCCTGCCCGGGGCGAGGATCACAGGGCTTGCATGGGTCGTCGACTCGCAGTTGGTCGGGTTCATCGTCGCCGTCGTTCTTGCATTCCTGGGTGGCATGTCGCTCAGACGGTCCCGCTTGACCTTGACGAACCTGTCGTTGTCGATCGGGATGGGGCTGTTCGCGTTTGCGTTCCTCACATGGGCGTCGGCCGACGGATCGTTCAGCCTTGTCGGGATGCTCACTTCCACCGTCGTGCTGTCGGTCCCCGTGACGCTCGGAGCCCTGACCGGCCTCATGTGCGAACGGGTTGCGGTCGTCAACATCGCCATCGAGGGTCAGTTGCTCACCGCGGCGTTCGTCGGAACGATTGTCGGTTCGGCCGCAGGCATCTGGGCAGGGCTTGCGGCGGCCATGGTGACTGGCGCCCTTCTCGGCGCCGTCCTGGCTGTGCTCGCCATCAAGTATCGGATCGACCAGATCATCGCGGGCGTCGTGATCAACATCTTCGCTCTCGGGCTCACGTCGTTCCTCGCCAGGCGTGTGCTGAGTGAGGCCCAGAACCTGAACTCGCCCGGCAGGTTCGGTGCGATCAAGATTCCGCTCCTCGGAGACGTCCCGGTGATCGGTCCGATGTTCTTCAACCACAACATGTTCGTGTACATCACGTTCATCCTTGTGCTTGCGTTGCACCTCGGGCTGTTCTACACCCGGTGGGGACTCAGGTCGCGGTCGGTCGGCGAGCATCCCAAGGCCGCGGACACGGTCGGTATCGATGTGTATCGCACGCGGTACCGCGATGTCATCCTCGGCGGGTTCATCGCCGGCTTCGGCGGGGGATTCCTCACGCTGGCACAGGTGTCCCGTTTCGAGGAGAACATGACGGCGGGTATCGGCTTCATCGGTCTCGCCGCCCTGATCTTCGGGCGCTGGAGGCCCCTCGGCATCCTCGGTGCAGGTCTTGTGTTCGGTTTCGCTCGGGCACTGCAACAGAAGCTCGGCATTCTCGGGACGCCGATCCCCTCGGAGTTCCTGTCGATGACGCCATACATCGTGACGTTGATCGTGGTCGCGGGTGTGGTCGGACGATCTCGTCCTCCGGCAGCCGACGGTCAGCCGTACATCAAGGACTAGGCAGGCCTGCCCCGGAGATGATCCTTCCGGGCAGTGGCTGTTCGGGCGGGGCCAAACAACCATTCCCGTGTGCGTGCGTGGTCCGCCAGGCCGGTGGTGCGCTGCTTGACGGACCGGCTATTCGGTCTTTTCATAGCCGAAGAACTGCACACCTTGGAGGGCGAGCTCGGTGAACGGCGGCGCCTCACCGACAGGCTCGGCGAGGTGGGTCGTTGTGACGACCACCCTGAGAGTGAATGTCTCCAGGCTCGCGATCTTCACCCGCTGCGGTTCGTTCGAATTGAGAAGACGTCCGCTGATGGGCACGTTGAGGTCGTTGACCTCGATCTGGTACCCCTGGATCTTGTAGTTCCGTTTGAACGACTCGTCGTCCTCGACGTTCTGGAACAGCATCTCGGTGATCTGGACCGGCTGTGCGAACGTGAACTCCAGCCAAGCGCCGACGCCGCGGAGGCTGTTGTCGTTCCAACGCGTGTCGGGGTTGCCGTCGATGAGGTTGTTGGGCGAGAACGCGTCGCTGAACTGCGAGCTTGCGGTGACGCTCGTCGGGAAGAGTTCAACGGGGGCTGTGACCACGGTCGATGACGTCGACGAGGTCGAGGTCTCGGATCCGACCACGTCGGTCCCGGCGTCGCCACCGAAGATGTTCATCATGAGTGCTACGAGCGCGACGACCAGTACGACTGCGGCGAGGACGCCGAGGGCGCGTCCACCTGCAGACGATCTGGACGGCGGGGCAGGGGCGATCGGCATCGGATCCGAGCCCAAACGCGAACCACAACGCTCGCAGTGATGGTTGAACGCCGGGTTCTGTGCACCACATGCGGGGCAGCTGATCGCCGGCCCTTGGTTCGTGGTCGTCACGTGCTGCTGGTTCACAGCCATTTCACCGGTCGTGTCGTGCGGCGCCGGACGGCGCGGCGGCGGTTGGGACGAAGGGGCAGCGGCAGGGGGCGGTGCGGGCGTCGTCGGCGCGCCACTCAGTTCGAATGGCTCGAACAGATCATCGAATTGATCGTTGCGGTCGTCGCCCTGCATTACGTTCCTAACCGATGGGTCCGCCGCCTTGACGTGTGGTTGCACGTCTGTGGCGAGCCTTCACCGCTCGTTTGCGGGTATTGTGCCACGAATGCTGCTCTTGTCCCTCATACGTGCCGCCGAGTCGTGGTCCTTCGGCGGAATCGCTGCCCTCGTGATCCTCGTTGCCTGTCTGACAACGCTGATCTTCTGGTTGATCCGACGGGTGTGATTGTGTCACAGTCGCACCGTACGGTTGAGGTATGAAAGGTAGCCCCAGAGCCGAGAAACCGGATTACTTGTGCAGCGATTGTGGTTATCGGGCATCCAAGTGGATGGGGTTCTGCCCACAGTGCCGATCGACGGAGGCCCTGTCAGAGGTCACACCGCTCAGACGTCGCTCCGTGGCATCCAAGGCATCGTCTGCGGTATCTGTCGTTGACGAGGTGGGTCCGATCCGGGATCGGACGTCCTCGGGCGTCGGTGAACTCGATCGGGTTCTCGGCGGGGGACTCGTGGCCGGTGCCGTCATCCTTGTCGGCGGAGAGCCCGGAGTGGGGAAGTCGACGCTGTTGCTCCAGGCCGCAGACTCGATGGCATCGACATTGGGGTCGGTGTTGGTCGCCACCGCCGAGGAATCCACACATCAGATCCAGATGCGTGCCCGAAGGGTCGGGGTCACGAATGCTGACGTGTCGATCGCCTCGATTCACGATGTCGATGACATCGTTGCGCTCGCCACCCAACTGAATCCTGGTGCCGTGATTGTCGACTCGATCCAGACGGTGTCAACGGTTGAGGTCGCAGGGTCGGCGGGTGGCGTTGCCCAGGTCCGCGATTCGGCTGCCAGGCTCATCTCCTACGCAAAGACCAGCGGAGTCCCGATGGTCCTCGTGGGGCATGTCACGAAGGATGGGTCGATCGCAGGGCCGCGCACCCTTGAGCACATGGTCGACGTGGTGCTGTACATGGAGGGCGAATCCGACGCCGGTCTGCGGTTTCTGCGTTCGATCAAGAATCGGTACGGGTCTGTCAACGAGGTCGGTGTGTTCGAGATGACTGCCGAAGGTGTCGTTGAGGTGCCTGATCCCAGCGGTCTGCTGGTAGCCCATAGGGACGAGACGCAGCCGGGAACGGTGCTGTTCCCGACGATCGAAGGGAAGAGGCCGATGGTCGTCGAGATCCAGGCGCTGTGTGTCCCGTCTGATTCACCCCAGCCACGGCGGTCGGTCACCGGCGTTCCGTCGGCACGGGTGCATCAGGTTCTCGGGGTCCTCGACCGGCACGGACGCATCGCAGTGCGGGGCCTTGAGGTCTATGTGTCGGTGATGGGCGGGGTCAAGGTCATCGAGCCGGCCGCCGATCTGCCCGTGGCGCTTGCGATTGCATCGGCCATCAGTGAGGTTCCGCTCGCTCGCACTGCTGCATGGGGCGAACTCGGACTCACCGGCGACATTCGTCCCGCATCCCGTCCCGTCGTGCGAACCGGAGAGATCGAACGAATCCTGGCAGGTCCCATCATTGCTCCGTCATCGGGGTATCGCCGACTCTCTGCCGCCTTAGAGGCTGTGGGAATCCGGCCCGGTTGACGATGCAGAGCCCGCTGTTCCCAACGCAGCGACGTGACACGACTACGCTGCTGAGCGATGACGCCGCCTGTATCCGTACCCATTGAACTCCTCCGCCGGTTTGCGCCCGGGACACCCCTGAGAACCGCTGCTGAGCTGATCATGCAGCAGGGCACGGGTGCCCTCGTCCTTTTCGGCTCCGGACCCGAGGTTGACGCGGTCTGCTCGGGTGGATTCAGGCTCAAGAACGCCAAGTACACGGCGCAGCGCCTTGCCGAACTCGCCAAGATGGATGGGGGCATCGTCGTCAACGACGATTCCGGCGAGATCCTGCGGGCAAACGTCCACTTCATGCCGGATGCCACCATCGAGACACATGAGACGGGAACCCGGTTCCGGACGGCCGAACGACTGTCCATCGAGACTGGATGCCCCGTACTCGCAGTGAGTGAGGAGGGGCACCTCGTCGCCATTGTGTTCTCCGGGAACGCCAGAGTCCGCCTCCAATCGACGACATCGTTGCTTGACGAGGCAAACCAGCGCCTGCAGTCCCTTGAACGCCTGCGGCGCCAGTTCGACGAGGCCGTCGCACGTCTCGAGCGGTACGAGGTGGATGAGATCGTGTCGCATCGCGAAGTGGTCAGCGTCATCCAACGGGCTGCAGTGCTGAGACAGCTCGCGATGGAACTGGACCCGATCACGGCAGAACTCGGTGACGAGGCAGGCGTGGTGTCCCTCCAGGCGTCGGACCTCATCAGCGACGTCGACCGAGTGGCTGAACTCGTCAACATCGACTACCAGGAACGAAAACCCCGCAAGGGAACGTCGGTGTACACGAAACTCGACGGACTCGACCGCGATGATCTGTACGACGCCTCGGCGGTGGCTGCGGCGCTCGGGTTCGTCCCGATCGATGCCCCGGTGACACCGAGAGGGGCGCGAGTTCTCGCAGGTGTGCCCCGACTGCCTGACTCGGTAGCCGACGAGCTCCTCAAGAAATTCCGGTCGTTCGCTCGTCTCCGGTCCGCAAGCGTCGATGACCTCGATGCCGTCGACGGTGTGGGTCCGATGCGGGCGCACACGATCCGTGCGTATCTGGATCGGCTCGAGGAGGTCGGAATCCGCCGCAGCCGGTGGAACCACGACACTCTGCTTCCTGTGGCCGATACACTTCATCCTTCCGACCATATCTAGAGGTTCTGTGGCTACAAAGAAAACAGCGACACCCAAATCATCCGCAAAGAAGAAGCCCGCGGCCAAGAAGCCGACGACAAAGTCGGCGACCGCGGCCAAGAAGAAAACCCCTGCCAAGAAGGCGACGGCTTCCAAGAAGAAGACTCCTGCCAAGACGGCGGCGAAGTCTGCGACAGCGGCCAAGAAGCCGGCAGCAAAGAAGAAGCCGGCGAAGTCTGCGACAGCGGCCAAGAAGCCGGCAGCGAAGAAGAAGCCTGCGGCCAAGAAGTCGACCGCCAAATCGACGAAGACGGCCAAGAAAAAAACCACACCGAAGAAGGCCACTGTGAGCAAGGCTGCTGCCTCAACCACCGCAACGAAACCTGCGGCGAAGAAGAAGACGTCCAAAGCCAAGAAGTACGCGTTCGATGTGGGCGACAAAGTCGTATATCCGCACCACGGCGCTGCAACCATCATCAAGAAGGAACGCATCGACTTCGCTGGTGAACGCCGCGACTACTTCGTTCTTGAGGTCGCCACGGACCAGTTGACCGTTCGCGTCCCTGCCGAGAGTGCCCTCGAGCGCGGCGTCCGCCCTGTCATCTCGAAGAACAAGGCACGCCAGGTGTTCGCCACCTTCAAGGAAGAGCCCCAGGAAGCCGGCTCGAACTGGAGCCGTTGGTACAAGCTCCTGACCGAGAAGATCAACTCAGGCGACATCTTCCAGGTCGCAGAGGTGATCCGGGATCTCACGTACGCACAGCAGGTCAAAGGGATTTCCCCCGCTCTCAAGCGCATGCTGGCGAAGGCTCGCTTGATCATCGTCTCCGAGCTCCAGTTCACGCTCGACCTCGATGAAGAAGAAGCCATCAAGAAGCTCGACCGGGCGCTGCCAAAGGTCGAGGTCCCAGACGAGGACTGATGCACGCGAACGCCCCGCAACGATGAATGCGTGGGCGGTCATCGTCGCAGCCGGTTCCGGTTCCCGCTACGGCAGGCCGAAGCATGACCTCGAACTCGGTGGTTGTGCTCTGTGGGAGCGGTGCCGTGACACGTTGATGTCGGTTGACGGCATCGAAGGCGTCGTTGTGGTGGGGGACGTACCCGGAGGTGTGCCGGGAGGTGAACGTCGCCGCGATTCGGTTGCTGCCGGTCTTTCCCATGTCCCCGAATCGATCGATTGGGTACTTGTCCATGACGCCGCCCGCCCGCTCGTGACCGTTGAGCTCGTCCGTCGGGTTCTCGACGCGGCCGCAGATACGGACGCAGACGGCGTCGTACCTGCCAATCAGGTGACCGACACCATCAAGCGTGTTCGGGACTCGTACATCGTCGAGACCATCGACCGTTCTGAACTCGCGACCGTACAGACGCCACAGGCGTTCCGGACGGGGGTTCTGCGCGCTGCACATGAGATCGATCCCGAAGTTGACGTGACTGACGACGCGGGCCTGGTCGAGCGTGCCGGTGGTCGAATCATGACAATCCCCGGTGAATCAACGAACATCAAGATCACGTATGAAGGCGATCTCCGGATCGCAGAGTCCTATCTCAGGGAGATCGCCGATGCCTGACGTCCGCACGGGGTTCGGATATGACGCACACCGATTCGGCGGACCCGGTCCGGTGGTCATCTGTGGGGTCCCGGTCGACTCCGATCGTGGGGTTGTTGCGACATCCGATGGCGATGTCGCCGTCCACGCCGTGTGTGATGCCGTACTCGGTGCGGCCGCACTCGGTGACATCGGGTTGTATTACCCGAGCTCGGACGCCGCCAACGTGGGTGCTTCATCACTGGCGATGCTCGATGACATCGCCGACCTCGTGGTCGGCGAGGGCTTCTCGATCAGGAACGTGGATGTCACGCTGATAGTGGAGCAGATCCGGATTGCTCCCCATCGGGATGCGATGCGTGAGAATCTCGCTGAAGCGATCGGCATAGCAGTCGAAAGGGTCTCTGTGAAAGCAACGACGACCGATGGTCTCGGATGGATCGGCAGGGGTGAGGGGCTCGCCGCCCACGCAGTAGCCACGCTCGTTCCCGCCTGAGCGGGCCCGTCGATCGTCGTTCGTCACAGGTTGTCGGCGATGACCTTGGCAGGCGTCGGGTCATTCGTGACGACGGCAGCCACGCCCGAGCGAAACAAGTGCTCGATCTCGGCGGGGTCGTCAACCGTCCACACAACAACCGCGAGCCCCTGGGACGTCGCCCTCGTCACGACCTCAGCGGCGTCGTCGAACAGGTGACTTCGTTCGAGGTGCACTGCGTTGTGACGTGCCAGCCGTGCCCACGCGAGCGCGATCCGCAGCGACGTTCGAGCGGTGACGAGGAGACCCCGAGCGACGTCCGGGCTGTGCCTTCGGGAGCGGCCGACGGCGAAAGGGTCGAACGAGGACAGCAGGATCCGGTCGAGGCGGGTGATACCCGCCAGCTCGTCGAGCGTCTGGTCCACGATCGAACGTCGCCGATCGAATCCCGGTTCACCGATGTGGTTCTTGATCTCGACATTCACGAACACGTTGGGTGGGATGGCCCCGATCGCCTCGGCCAGCGTCGGGATCTCAGGGGCGACCGCCCGGATGTCGGCCGCGAGCGACTCATGGAGGTGCCCGAGTTCGGGGTGGCTTGGGTCGTGCGAGAGGATCAGCACGCCGTCAGCTGACCGCCGTACATCCAGCTCGATGCCGTCCGCGCCGGCGGCTACGGCCTTGGCGAATGCATCGAGCGAGTTGTCGATGGCGTGGGCAGAATCGCCTCGGTGCGCATAGACGAGCGGGCCGGGTCCGAGTGGTGATCGCATCCGCGTCACAGTACAGCAACACCGATGCTCGCCTTGGAGCCAGCGGTACCATGGCTCCCATGCAGGTCCACAACACACTTTCCCGTGCCGACGTGCCTTTCGTCCCGAAGGATCCCGAAAAGGTCGGCATCTACGTGTGCGGTCCCACGGTCCAGTCGGAGCCACACCTCGGGCACGGGCGCAGTGCGGTCGCATTCGACGTGTTGTGGCGATACCTCGAGTGGAAGGGCTACGGCGTCGTGTTCGTGCGCAACGTCACCGACGTCGACGACAAGATCATCGCGCGGGCTGCCGAGCTGGGGGTGAGTACCGAGGAGGTTGCCGAGGCCGGCTATCAGGCTTTCAGTGCCGGGTACGACGCCCTCGGCAACCGTCGGCCGACCGTCGAGCCGCGGGCCACCGAGCACATCCCTCACATGATCTCGATCATCGAAACGTTGGTCGACAAAGGCCATGCCTACGCATCGAACGGTGACGTGTACTTCTCGGTCAGGTCGTTCAAGGACTACGGGAAGCTCTCGCGCAACGATCTTGACGACCTTCGCTCCGGCAGCAGGGTCGAGTCGGGTGAGGAGAAACGCGATGCCCTTGACTTCGCGCTGTGGAAGGCGGCCAAACCGGGGGAGCCATCGTGGGAGAGCCCCTGGGGAAGCGGCCGACCCGGATGGCACATCGAGTGCTCGGCCATGGCGCAGGCCTATTTGGGCAACGATTTCGATATCCACGGTGGTGGCACAGATCTGATCTTCCCGCACCATGAGAACGAACTGACGCAATCCGAAGCCGCGACCGGCGAGCCGTTCACCCGGTACTGGCTCCACAACGGGATGTTGAACCTCAGCGGCGAGAAGATGGCCAAATCAACCGGTCACATGATCACTCTGCGCGAGGGCCTCGACGAGTGGGATCCGATGGCCGTGCGCCTGTTCTACCTGCGCACCCACTACCGCAAGCCGCTCGATCTCACACACGACGCGCTCACCGACGCTGCATCAAGCCTTGGGAGGTTGCGCACGTTCAGCCGACGCGCCAGCGGTGTCGAAGCTGTTGCATCCGATCCAGCCACGTTGGAGCGGTTCGCCGAGCACATGGATGCAGACCTCGATGTGGCCGGTGCCCTCGCAGTTGTGTTCGACACGGTGCGTGCAGCCAACGCCGCACTCGACGCCGGCGAAGACGCCGGATCGCTCGTGGCTGCGTTCGACGAGATGATCGGCGTGCTCGGTCTCGACCTGAGCGAAGCCGACGCCGGGCCAGACATCGATGTTGTGTCGCTCGCGGCAGAACTTGGTCTCGAAGCCGATTCGATCGATGCGCTGCTGGACGCCCGGATAGACGCACGCGCGAACAAGGAGTTCGCGCTGTCGGATGCCATCCGGGACGGCCTTGCCGAGCTCGGAGTGACGCTGGAGGACACGCCTGATGGCACGCGCTGGCATCGGGACTGACCTCGAGGGCTTCCATGCGGTGCGTGCTGCTCTCGACGCCGGGCGGCTCAAGACGTTGACGGTGGAACGAAATCGCCTCCGACACGACGACATGGAGCGTCTTGTGGCCGATGCACGTGACCGAGGCATCCCCATCGATCTCGTCGACGACGTCCGGGACAAGGCGACGACCGGTGCACCGCAAGGGGTCGTTGCGACTGCCCATGGTATCGAGCCGATATCGGTCAAGAATGCCGTTGCGGCATCCGACAACCCCGCGTTGCTGGTCGTTGATCACGTTGAGGATCCCAGGAACATCGGCGCAGCGGCGCGATCAGCTGTCGCGGCTGGAATGACGGCGCTCGTGGTCTCCCACAACCGTTCGGCTCCGCTCGGTGCAACGGCGTTCAAGGCTGCCGTCGGTGCCCTCGAGGTTCTCCCCATCGTGACCGTCTCTTCAATCGCAGATGCACTGAAACGATTGAGCCAGCTCGGCGTCTGGAACGTCGGGCTCGACGGATCGGGAGACCGATCGCTCCTGGGACTCGACCTGCTCGCACAACCGGTTGCGGTGTGCGTTGGTGCCGAAGGAGCAGGGTTGTCCCACCTCGTACGGGAACGTTGCGACGTCGTCGCCACAATCCCGATGGTCGGCCCCACTGAAAGCCTCAATGCGTCGGTGGCGAGTGCTCTTGCGTGCTACGAGGTCGCTCGGGTCCGCGGCTGGGTATCCTGACACCTTCGCTGGCGTAGCTCAGTTGGCCAGAGCAGCCGCCTTGTAAGCGGCAGGTCATGGGTTCGAGTCCCATCGCCAGCTCGATTCCACGGACACCGTGTGTCCTCGGTCCAGCACCGAATGCCGGTACTATCGCGCCATGACCGAAGAAGACACGAGAAACATTGTCCGTCGTGTGGGCGTCTTCTCGTGGTCGATGATCGGTGTCCTGATCCTCACCGGGATCGGGTTCTGGATTCTGGACAGGGGACGCATCATCTTCGCCCCTCTGTTGCTGGCCGTCGTGATCGTCTACGTGCTGAACCCGCTTGTGAGCTGGCTCCAGACGCGCGGGATTCCGCGCCTTGCTGGTGCTCTGATCGGCTTTCTGGTGTTCTTCGCGGCGCTCACGCTGCTCATCGTGACGATCGGCCCCGGTCTTGCGGATCAGGGTGAGGAACTCGTCGATCGTTTTCCTGAGATCTTCGACGACACCGGTGCCCAGATCGGGGATCTCCTCGAATCGGTCGGTCTGGACAGCGTCACCATCTGGACATACGAGGACCTCCTCGACTATCTCAACGATCCCGACAACCGCGACACTCTTGCCGACCTGCTGTTCTCCCGTCTCGGTTCACTCACCGCAGGGGTCTTCGAATTCATCCTTGTATTCCTGATCGGGCCGGTACTCGCCTTCTACTTCCTGGTCGATCTCCCGCAGACCGGTAAACGTATCGCCGGTGTGATCCCCCGTCATCGCCGGGCAGAGGCCGCCCACGTGGGATACCAGCTGAATACGGCGCTCGGAGGGTTCCTCCGGGGTCAACTTGTCGTTGCGCTCATCGTGGGCGTGATGTTGTCGTTCGGCTATTGGGCCATCGGCCTCGATTTCTGGCTCATCATCGGGCTCGTGGGTGGTCTGCTGAACATCGTGCCCTTCATCGGTCCGTGGATCGGTGGTTCGTTGGGTGTGATCATCGCACTGACGACTGGTGACCTGCCAACCGTGCTGTGGGCGGTTCTGGTTGCAGTCATCGTGCAACAGATCGACAACAACTTCGTTTCGCCGACCGTTCTCAACGCCACGGTGCGGCTGCACCCGACCGTGACCCTGCTCGTCCTCGTACTCGGAGGTGCGTTGGCAGGCTTCTGGGGTGTGGTCATCGCCGTCCCGCTGACAGCCTCACTCAAGGTGATAGGCGGACATTGGTGGCGTACCCGCGTGCTCGGAGAAACATGGGAGCAGGCTTCTGAGGCTCTCTTCGAGGAGCCCGAACCCGGGCGCATGCGCCGAACGGGGGAGCAACCTGTGATCACGGTGACCCCACCCGATGACGAGTCAACGCCCGGCGTCTGATCGTGAATCTCTACGACTGGGTCGTGCTCGGCGCCGTGAGCGCGTTCGCCGCCCGAGGTTGGGTTCGGGGGTTCATCAAGGAACTCGTGGATGTGGCGATCCTCGTCGCCGGTTCGGTTGTGGTGTTCCGGGTCTCCGCTCCGGTCGGGACGGTTCTCTCCGCAATGGCCAATGTCCCCTATGAGGCCGGGAGAATCGCCGCCGGGGTGGTGATGCTCGGCGTGCTGCTCGTCGGCGGCATCATGGTGGCGAACATCGTCACCGGGGCCCTGCGGATCGTTCCCGGAGCCACGATCGTGAACCGGCTGGGTGGCCTTGTTGCAGGTGTGGTCTACGGAGCCATTGTGGTGGTGCTCGTCACAACCGTGCTGAGCGTCGGCCCGATGCCGGACACGGCACGGTCGGCGTTTGACGATGCGGTGCAAGGGTCTGTGATCGGTTCTGTGATCACGGAACCCGATGGCGGCGTCCAGCAGGTCGTCGGCACCGCGAGCGGTGAATCGCTCTTCCGTTCCGTGTTGTCAATCCGCCAGGTCGTGGGGGACCGGTTGGCTGCCGGCACCCTGCCGATCCCGCTACCGACCGTCACCAGAGGCGATCTCGTGGGCAACGAGGCGAAAGCGAAAGCCGTGCTTGCCGAGATCAACGTGGCACGGGTTGCGGCCGGACAGAATCCTCTCGTTTGGTCCCAGGATCTCGCCGTTGTGGCGGAGCAGCGAGCTGTCAGGGTGTATCTGTCAGGGTCGCTGTCGCTGGACGACCGACTTGATGCCGATCTCACAGGTGCAGCGGTCCCGGGAACGATCCACAGCGAGGGAGTCGCGATCGGAGCCTCGCCAGCGGGGGTTGCCGAGGCGATCATCGGCACCCCACCGTATCGCGAAGCCGTGGAGAACCCGGCACACCGCAGGGCTGGTATCGGTGTCGTCGAGGGCCCCTACGGTGACATCGCGGTGTTCATCGTCTCGGGATGAACACCGGGGATCGCAGCGTCACTCTTCTTCGGAACCGTCGGCGTCCGTGTCCATTTCGAGCGTTTCCGTTGTGGATGACGGGGTAGCGGCAAGCCCTGCCTGATGGGCTGCAGCTGCCTTCTCAACGGTGGTGCGCTCGCCCTTGCGTCCCATCATGATGGCGATGACGCCCGCCACGATCGCCGCGAGCAGGACGAGTCCGATGATGACCCAGATCCAGAACGATCCCGATGATCCTGCGCTCGATTCGGCCATGGCCGTCACGGAACCGCCGAGCGGGATGTTCCAAACCAACGTGCCGTCGCTACGAACCTCATCAGCGTTTGATGTGGTCACTTCGCCGGGCATGCTCACAATCAGGTTCGCCGAAATGATGTCACCGGTGATGGTGCTCGGGTCGAAGCCGAAATCTCCTCCGACGTCGCCGGTGTCGACGCTGGCGATGGAGGCCTTGAACTTCGCCGACGTGGGGGTGTGCTCGTAGGAGAACTCGGAGAACGAGCCATCACCGCCGAAGCTTTCCCAGTCCCAAGTCGCAAGATCTGCGACCTCGATCGAAGTCCGGTAGTAGGTCATGTCTCCTTCGACGCGGACGGGATCCTCCGTCCCATCGATCTCGCCGAACATCTCGCCGAGCATGTCATCGACGGAGCCACCGGCCTGCGACTCGATGAGGTCTTTGAACTCATCATCGATGCCGATCTCAAGTCCGACAATCGCAGAGCCGTCCTCGTTGATGTCGAACACCATGTTGCTCTCGAGGCGGCAGCCAGTGAGGACAACAACGAGCAATGCGAACAGCAGGACAGTTTTGCGCATGATTCCCTTCCGTGTTGTCGGGCATGCTAGGTGATGGGTGGTGTTT
>CBDUOH010000048.1:0-16814 GCA_965368815.1 uncultured Acidimicrobiia bacterium | reverse complement strand
TCGAACGACCGATCATCGTCGACGATCCCCGGCCATGCCTCCTCGAATGACTCGGCCCACCGATGAAGGGTCTCTGCATACGACGACCCGTGGGAATCGGCCGAGATCCACGAGAGCCCAGCGCCATCGACCAGGTCATGGAGGACGGACAACGATGGCAACGCACCTCCCGGGAAGATGTACGTCTTGATGAAGTCGTCGCGTCGGAGCAGCGTCTCGTAGAACGCGTCGTCGATCGTGATCGCCTGCATCGCGGCCTTCCCTCCCGGTGGGAGCGCCCGAGCGATGGCGTGGAACAGCGGCGGCCACAACGTTTCATCGACCGATTCGATCATCTCGATCGACACGACCTTGTCGTACATGCCACGCTCGTCGCGGAAGTCGAGGATCTTGATCTCGGTCTGATCTGCGAGGCCCGCAGCGGCAAGACGAGCACGGGCGTAGGCGGCCTGCTCGACGGACAAGGTCAGTCCGGTGACGTGCGCGCCGCGACGCGATGCGGCGTGCTCGGCGAATCCGCCCCAACCGCAACCGATCTCGAGTACCCGCTCCCCCGGCTTGAGGTCGATCAGTTCGCACAAGCGCTCGTACTTGCGGCGCTGTGCCGTTTCAAGTTCGTCGTCGTGATGGTCGAACAGGGCCGACGAGTACGTCATGGACGGGTCGAGCCAAGCTCCGTAGAAATCGTTGCCGAGGTTGTAATGGTCGCCGATTGCCTCGATGACATCGACGCGGCCGCGGTGAGGCCGCTTGTCCCACCACCGTTGGAGCCTCGACCGCCAGCGTCCCATCGCCGGAGATTGCGACGCCCTCGCATCCGTGTTGCGCACGGCGAGCTCAAGGAACCCGGCGAGGTCCGATGTCGACCAATCGCCGTGCAGATACGTGGCGCCGAGCCCGACACTGCCCTTTCGGACAACCGCCTTGGCGACCGCCGTTTCCGAGTTGAACGAGATGTCAGCGACCCGATCGGCAGCCGGATCACCGAACGTGGCAACGGTGCCATCCGACCACGTGACGTCGAAACGGCCGATCGTCGTACCGCGGAGGATTCTCCGGAGCAACTGTCGAGATGTCGTGGTCGGTATGTGCATGGTTCACTGTGTCCGTTGCCGTCGGCGCTCGCGGATTACCAGGCGCACTCAAACAGCGAACCTACTCGCCCGATCGGCGTCGCGCGGCCACTCATCGACCTGCACCCCAGAGATCGGCGGGGGCCAGACCCGCCGCCTCACCCTCGGGTGCCGACCACGTGACAACCCAACGGACCGACACCCCGGTGGGCTGGTTCTCGGAGGTGATGTGCGGTCCCACTCGGAACAGCTGGAGCCGACCCGCTGACGCGTACCCCGGTACAGCGGGAGGCTGACTCTGGGCGAACCTCGGCCCGACGTGGCCAGGGCCCACGAGCTCTGCGCGTCCGTTCTCGGAGTCTGTTCCGACGAACGACACGACGATATCGACCGTGGCGACTGCGCCGTCGCTCGCTTCAACGTGCCAGTCGACGAGGCCCCATTCGTCGTTGATGTCGAGTCTGTCGATGACGACCGATCGCTCCTCGCCGAGATCGATCGTGATCGCTGCGTCGGCAAGCACCATCGGGAAGCCGGTGAAATCGAAGACCACGTCGTCGCCACCAAGTTCATAGAACTCGCACGTCGGACAACTCGACAGCGTCACCGGGGGCGTTCCCTCCGTGATCTGGAGTGCCACCGGATCGTCGACCCGCTCGAATTCGAGAACTCGGATACCCGGGGACAGAATGGCTGTGATCTCACGGAGCGCGGTGAGGTCGGCGCCCCCGCTGGATGCGGGAATGGAATAGTTCGCCACCGCCGTCGGAGCGACCTCGGTCCGATCGTCGCCGACGCGGACGATCTCGGAGACCACCACGTATGTGTGGTCGCCACTGGTGAACTGCACGACCGGAGCAAAGGCGGTGGCGCCCAGTTCGGTGTAGCCGGCGAGGAACCCGGATGCACCGATGTGTGCCTCGGTCGTCGTGGTCGTCGGCGCGAGCGTTGTGGTCGTCGGCGCCGCGACCTCGGGGGTGGCGGGAGCAAGCATCCAGCCGACCAGCGCACCGATACCAACGGCAGCTATCAGACCGACGGCGAACAACGGAGCCGGGCCGCGACTGGGTCCTGGGTCGCGTGGCTTCCTCCGTCTTTCGCGATCCTCGTACGGCGACTCGAGCAACCCGTCCCACGCCTTGTCACCCATTGGCGCCACCCACATCGACGTTCCACGGGCCCATGACCTCGAACCACATCGACCCGACGAGCGTGACCCCGAACCGCTCGCTCGCGGGGCTCTGGTATGTCAGGCTCCACACCGGTGCCCCACCGGCTTCCCTGGCCGAGACGATTGCTCGCTCGCCGATGCCCCGAAGGTCGAGTCCTGCGAAACCGTTGGTCGGATTGGAGGGATCCGAGTGCGACAACTCCACGCGGACGATCGTTGTGTCTGCCTGCTCCGACACCTGGACGAGTGTCGCCACCACCCCTGGCACGACTTCGACTTCCGGTTCAGCGGTGGTCAGGACGAAGTGCTGATCGAGTGGTATCCAGATCTGGTACGAGTCGATGCGAACCGATTCGACGCGCGACGCCGTCACTCCATCGGGAATGTTGAACCGAGCGGCCCTGGCTATCGGGTTGGCGACGGTTCCGGGCACCTCGACCCCGCCGTCCACCGTGAGTGTCCATTTGTCGGGGAAGACGGTGTATGCCTGTTCAACCGGTACCTCCTGAAATCCTTGGAACGGAACGAAGGTGAAGCCCGACGGGAGCCCCAGCACCGGAGCGAGATGGACGAGATCGAACAAGACCGAGGTCTCACGCCCCGACACCGTGACGTCGGTGGGAACGAGCACGGAAGGGCCGAGCGCGATCTCGCCGGGACCGGCATAGGTGAGGTCCGGCTCGGGGATCGGCACCTGCGTTGTCGTGGTCGATGTCTCGACGGTCACCACGACGACCCCGGAGTCATCGAACACGAGGTAGGACACGAGCGCGGCAATCAGCGCCGCGCCGACGAGCATGCCCCACGTCAGCGCCTTCGTTCCCATTCGCGGCGATCCTACCAAACAGCCTCTTGGATCGCCTGAGGATTCAGGCGGCTACTACGACGCTGCGTCTCCTGAATCTGCCATCAGAGCCAGGACACCTGCCACAGCGGCAACGCCTCCGCCAACGATGAGCAGCACCCAGCCGATACCGATCGATACGGTGAACGCTTCGGGGATCAGACCACCTGCGAACAACTGGGCGAAACCGTCCTGTAGCTCGCTGGCCGAGTCCATGGCGTCGAGTGTTGCGATGCCACCGATCACGATGACGACTACGCCGAACGCAACCACTGCCATCGCGATGGTCTTACCGAAAGCCGCCTTCAACGGGGGCATGACACTCACCGCCACGATGGCGAGCAGGGCAAGTGCGAGCAGAATGCCCGCCCACGCCTTGTCGTCATAGATCGCGGTCCACACGCTGTCGAAACCGGAAGGGATCCCCTCCGCGGCAGCACTCAGATCCTTGAGGAGGTCACCCGCCGTTGACGACGCAGATGTCAGGAACAGTCCGACAGCTGAGATGATGACACCGACGATTGCGACAATTCTTGAGTAGTGCACGGTCTTTCCTTCGCTCGGTTACCAAGCAGCGTAGAACTTTGAAACCGAGCGCGCGGGTCATTGGCGTCGCCAACCCCGCACGCTCGGATTCTCGAGTCCCTAGATGAACACCCGGAGCACAAGCAACCCTGCCAATACGTACATCATCGGATGCACATCCTTGGCCTTCCCGGTGGCTGCCATGAGGACCACGTGCGTGACGATGCCCAGCGCGATGCCGTTGGTGATCGAGTAGGTCAACGGCATCCCGATGATCGTCAGGAATCCCGGGATCGCGACCCGATAGTCGGCCCAATCAACCTTGCCTGCACCCGTCATCATCATCGCACCGATGAGAATGAGGACCGGGGCGGTCGCGACGGCCGGGATCACGCTCGCAAGCGGCGACAGTGCGAGAGCTGCGAAGAACAGCGCTGCGGTCACCACCGAAGCCAGACCGGTTCGGGCGCCGTCCTCGATGCCCGCTGCCGACTCGATGTAGGTCGTCGTCGATGATGTTCCAAGAGCCGCTCCAGCCGTGGTTGCGATGGCGTCGACTGCGAACGCCGCCTTGGGGGCGGTCATGTTGCCGTCGTCATCGAGCATGCTCGCCTTGTCGCTCAGGCCGATGAACGTGCCGGCCGTGTCGAAGAAGTCCACGAACAGGAAGGTGAACACGACGCCGATGATTCCGAGGGCGATCACACCACCGCCTGCTGCATCGGACGACAGGGCGCCCCCGATGTCCATCGCAAAGATCAGGTCACTCGGCCACGTGAATCCCACGACGCCGTCGTTGAATCCCGGGAAGCTGACCATGCCCTCGGCACCCTGGTACACCTCGGCACCCGTGACGATGGCCGCAGCCGTGACGGTCGCTATCCCGATGATCAACGCACCTTTGACGCGCAGGATCATGAGGGCACCGCTGACGATCAGCCCGAGAAAGGCCAGACCGACGGAAAGGGTCGTCCAATCGCCGGTGGCGACGAGCGTCGCAGGATCTGCAGCGATCAGTCCGGCACCTTGGAATCCGATGATGGCGAGGAACGCCCCGATTCCCGCAGTGATCGAGAACTTCAGATAGAGCGGGATCGCATTGATGATCCATGCACGCGCTCCTGTGAGTGACAATGCAAGGAACAACAGACCCGAGAGGAAGACCGCGCCGAGCGCCTCCTGCCAGGTGTAGCCGAGCCCGAACACGACCGTGAACGTGAAGTACGCGTTCAGACCCATGCCCGGTGCCAGGGCGAATGGCAACTTCGCCCACAAGCCCATGATGAGCGTGCCGAACCCCGCTGCCAGACAGGTGACGGTCAAGAGTTGCGGGAATGATCCCTCGAAGTCGATCGCATTCGACAGGATCGCCGGATTGACAAAGATGATGTACGCCATTGCCAAGAAGGTGGTGATGCCGGCGCGTACCTCGGTCGATACGGAGCTTCCCCGCTCCGAGATCTGGAAGTATGCGTCAATCCCACTCACGCTCGAGGCAGACCTTTGGGCCGTATCAGCCACTTTCTGCTCCTCGCTAGCCAGGCCCGACACGCTAGTCAACGAGAGTGCGGCCGTGCGGCCGAGAACCGGAAATTATTGGATCAATCGCGTGATCGCCACCGAGGTCTCGTCGAATCGGGACACCCAGAGCCTGCCGTGAGCAGGCGTTGTCGGTGGGTCGCGATGGAACACGACGTGGTGGGCGAGCTCGTGGGCGACCGTCATCAGCGTGACCGTCCGCCCGAGTCGAATGGCTCCGTGTTCAGCGACAACACCCCATCCGTTGGATTCCCGGAAGGCCAACTCCTCCTCGCCGAGAAGCGCCAACCATGCGTGGCGCGGTCGCTCGCACGCGCCGGTGTACATCGAGCGCCGTGCGTGGAACTTCAGGAGTGGCACCGGAACGCCGAACCGCTCACACACCTGCGTGATGAGCCAACGGGCGGAATCGTCGTCGACCGACCAGGTGTCGAGGGACTCGATGCGCTCGACCTGCCTCGAGAACTGCAACACGCGCGCCCAATGTCTCCGGCGCGGCCCGGGGGCGCACGAGGTGATCGTCACCGGCGCTGACGAGACGGGTAGTGCAGACATGGGGACACGGTATCGCTCATGCAGGACAGATTGAGCCACCACCCAAACCCACCGAGTGCCGGTGCCCGCCGATCCGAGCCCTACCGCTTGGTCCCGTGGACGTGGGGCAGCGTTGCGTTGTGCGGTCGACCGGCGATCAGTCGGGCGCCGTCCGTGAACCCCTCGGGACGCTCCCTGAGACGATCGATCAGCCGTGATCGCCACAATGCCAGCATGTCCTCGTAGTCGCCTTCGGCGGCCAGATTGTGGCGTTCGCCCGGGTCCTGCGTCAGGTCGAAGAGTTGCTCGTCGCCTGATTTGGTCAACCACACGTACTTGTGGACGCCGTCCGTCATGTAGTGGTTCGCCTGCTCCTCGCGATAGCACGTGGCGTGTTCGCCATGGATGAACTCGCGGGCGAGGACGTCCGTTTCCCCACGTAGGAACGGTGCGAGGCTCACACCATCGACGGACGATGGAACGTCGCAACCAGCCAACTCGAGGATCGTCGGCATCAGGTCCTCAAGCGACACCGGCTGATCACAGACCCTGCCCGGATCGATTCCGGGCCCCGAGATGAGATACGGAATCCGCGCGGAACCTTCATACGGGTACGCCTTGCGGAACAGGTAATGGTCGCCGAGCATCTCGCCATGGTCGGATGTGAAGATGATGTACGTGTTGTCCAGGGTCGCCTGATCGAGGCCGCCAGGGTTCCCGCCGAAGAGCCTGGCCAACTGGTCATCGATGTGATTGATCAGCCCGAAGTAGCCGGCCTGCGCCGACCGCAGGGCCTCACCTGTCAAATGAACCCGGTCGGTCTGTGGGTGCTGCCCGATGCCGTCGTTGGGAGGCGGTACGGCCCAATCCCCGATGCTCGGCTCCGGGAGGTTCTGACGGAGGTACCGCTCGAAGTAGAACGCTGGCGGCACGAATGGTGGATGGGGTGCGAGCAACGAGATCGTCAGGAAGAACGGAACCGATGGGTCACGTCG
Source organism: uncultured Acidimicrobiia bacterium (assembly GCA_965368815.1). GTDB lineage: Bacteria > Actinomycetota > Acidimicrobiia > Spongiisociales > UBA5794 > UBA5794. The sequence goes on along the minus strand of CBDUOH010000048.1, from coordinate 10,133 downwards.
GTGCAGGAACCGCTCGGCTTCGGTGACGGTCCAGTTGGTGGGGTGGAACTTCTCCTCCAGGTGCCACGGGCGAGCGGTCCATCCATTGCGGGTGATGCCGTGATCCGTGAGACCCGCCGGATCCCCCTGATTGTCACCCACGTACTCGCGGTAGTCGTCGGGATAGATCACCATCTCGTCGAAGCCGTACCGCCGACGAAGCGGATAGAGGTGCATGTTCCGGCCGACGAGCGATGTGTGGTAGCCGGCATCGCGCAGGACCTCGGGCAGGGTCGGTGGGGGCTCCCACTTCACGTCCTCCTCGAAACCCACCATGCCGTTGGTGGCAGGAAAGGTGCCGGTCATCAACGAGCGACGCGCGGGCACGCAGGACGGGCAGGTTGAGTACGCCCGTCGGAAATGGGATCCACCGGCACCGATGTGGTCGATGTTCGGCGTCATCACCACCGGGTGATCCTCCAGCGACAGGCTGTCGCCACGGAATTGGTCGGGCATGACAAGGATGAAGTTCGGGCGTTGATCGGACACTGTGCGACTCCGGTGGATTGGTCGCAAGACGATACCCCACATGCCGCACGTCACCGGTGGCGCCCCGTTCGTGCGCGGTCACCCGGCTCGCTTGTGGAGTAGACCATCGAGGGCCTGCCGTATGCCCGATGCATCGAGGCCGTGGGACGATCGCAACTGGCTCGGTGTGCCGTATGCCATCAGCTCCGGGTCCCGTATGCCGATCCCATCGATCATCATCGGGCGATCGGACAACGCCTCTGCGACCCGGCCGACAGATGTCCCGGCCAGATAGGGCTCCACCACAACGATGTGGTTCCCGATCACCGAAGCCGCCAGGGTTCGTTGATCGATCGGAGACGGAACCGACGTGTACAGCACGGTCACGTCCAGACCCTCGGTGGCTGCCACCACGTCGTCGAGCATCGGCCCCACCGCGAGCACGGTGGTTGCCGTATCCGACCCCCTGCGCATGGTCACAATCCGCCCGGACGACGCAATCCCGACGCGGTTCTGGTCACCGGTCAACCGTATGTAGTGCGATGCACCAGAGCCATGCGAGGACCGGATCGCGGACTCGGCTTCATCGGGATGCCCCGGGACATGGATCGTCCAGCCGGGAAGCGTCGACATGAGTGACACGTCCTCGGGTGCCTGGTGTGTCCGGCCCGCGCCGGATGCGTCCCAACTCCCGCCTACGGATATCAGGGTTGCGTGCACACCCTGATGTGTCAGGCTGAGCTTGATCTGTTCGAACGGCCTCTCGATGAGGAACGGTGCGTAGGTCATGACGATCGGGCGGAATCCTTCCAGTGCAAGCCCGCCCGCCACACCGATCATCGCCTGCTCCCTGATGCCGACATCGATGACCCGGTCCTGATGGCCTCGTAGGGCCGGGTCCGTCCGGAAGGAGGCTGCGCTGATGGCTGCGAGCACCATCACTGCCCTGGCGTCGGTCAGCAGCACATCCCTTGCCACTGCGAGGAACCGTTCTCGCATCGTGTCGTCCATCACTTCCTCCCTACCCGGGCGACGACCGCAAGCGGTCGATCGCTGTGCCCCGTGTTCAGCGCCGTTTCGATTGCATCGTGGTCCCTGCCATCGACATCGACCGTGGCCCAGCCCTCGGTGGCGAAGCGTTGCTCGATGCCACCGGGCCATCCGTGGGTGGCGGACTGGTTGTCGATGACCACCGCCGTCAGCCGCGCGAGTCCGAACCGACCAGCAACGGCAATGGCCTCGTGATTGGAACCTTCGTCGAGTTCGCCATCTCCCATCAGGACAACCACCCTGCTGTCCGAGGTCTCCAGATCGAGGGCGATGGATGCGCCGACACCCAAAGCAAGACCCTGTCCGAGGGAGCCGGACGAGATCTCGACACCGGGGACACGTCGCCTGTCGGGGTGGTGGCCAAGGATGGAACCGTGACCTGCGAACCCTGCGAGGTCCCCGATTTCGATGAATCCCTGGGCGGCCAACACCGCGTAGTACGCCATGGGTCCGTGACCTTTGGAGAGATAGAAGCGGTCCCGACCGGGAGCGTCGGGCTGGCTGGGGTCGACATCGAGGAACCGGTCGTACAGCGTCCAAATGACATCGAGCGTCGACGTGGCCGCCTCCGAATGCTTCTCATCCCCCGTCATGAGTGACATGAGGCTGCGCAGGTCTTCGTATCGATAGACCCTGGCTCGGGTTCTCGTGGGGTGGTATGTGGCTGTCATGTTGCTCACCGTACAACTTCAAGTAAGCTTGAAGTCAAGTCCCAATTTCGACGGAGTTCCCATGGACGATCTGCTCACCATCGGGCAAGTCAGCGCACGTACCGGTGTGGCCACGTCCGCACTGCGCTTCTACGAGGACCGCGGCTTGATCAGGTCGCATCGCAACGAGGGCAATCAGCGTCGCTATGAGCGTTCGATCATCCGCACCGTCTCCGTCATCAAGGCTGCCCAGGAGGTGGGGATGACCCTCACGGAGATCTCGGAAGCGCTTGCCGGACTGCCAAACGGTCGCACCCCGACGAAAGCCGACTGGTCGCGACTCGCGCGTGGCTGGAGATCGAGCCTCGACGCGCGGATTGACGAGCTCATCGCCCTGCGTGACGAACTGGGTGACTGCATCGGTTGCGGATGCCTGTCACTGCGGAGTTGTGCCCTGTTCAACCCGGAGGATCGCGCCGCCAAGGCAGGTACAGGAGCGCGGTACATCGTCGGTGACGAACGACCGGATCCCGGGGCCGTATAGATTTCATCGTCAGTGTCCGGCGCCGACCGCACTGACAACGAACGGAGCAACATGGAAGCGCGAAGGGGATTCTGGTTCGGAGTCGGCGCGTACGTGTTGTGGGGCGCCACGCCATTGTTCTGGAACCTCGTCGACGATGTCGGGGCCATCGATCTCCTTGCGAACCGGATCCTTTGGAGCGTGCCGGTCCTGCTTCTGATCCTCGCGGTCCAGCGCCGGTACTCCGAACTGCGCGCTGCCTTCAGCTCTGCCCGAACGGCGGCGGCCACCGCCGTCGCCGCAACGCTCCTGACGGTGAACTGGGGGGTGTGGCTGTTCGCCGTGACGAACGAGCGGATCGTCGAGGCGTCGCTGGGGTACTTCATCACACCCCTCGTGTCCGTGGCTCTCGGAGTGATCGTGCTCGGCGAGCGCCTACGCCGGCTTCAGGTCGTTGCGGTGACCATCGCGGCGATCGGCGTGATCGGCATGACGATCAGCGTGGGTTCCATGCCGTTCATTGCGTTGGCACTTGCCTTTTCGTTCGGTGTCTACGGACTCGTGAAGAAGCGGGAGGAGATCCCTGCGCCATTGATCTCACTCATGGGCGAGGTGGCGACGATGGCGATCCCCGCTGCGATCGTCGTCTTCATCTTCGCCAGCCCGGGAAGTCCCCGGATGAGCGATGGTTTGGGTTCAGCCGCTTTCCTCATCGGAACCGGATTGGTCACGACGATCCCGCTCCTGATGTTCGGCACCGCCACCAAGCGGATCATGCTCTCGACGCTCGGCCTCATCCAGTTCATCGCACCGACGCTCCAGCTCCTCATCGGTGTCATCGTCTACGGAGAGGATCTCGCCCTCGACCGATTGGTCTGGTTCATCGTGGTGTGGGTGGCGATCGGGTTCTTCGTCACCGACCTTGTCTCCGATGCGTCTGCCCGAAAGCGCTCACCCGCCGTCTTCGGCTGATTCCGGTTCGGCTGATTCCTCTTCGTCCTCGTCGGCCAGCTCATCGGAACTGTCGACGCCTTCTACGGCTGCCACCGTTGGGCGGCCTTTCCGGATCCCGGTGACGACGGACTCCTGGATCGATGCGAGCTGTTCCTCAGCGACCTTGCCCTCGAGTTTGCTGGCGAGAAAGGCGCGGATCTCGTCGTCGGTCATCGACTCGAGTTTCTTCTTCGCCAGGTAAGCCGCGATCGCAGCGGACAGCCAGACCACGAGGGTCAATAGGAACAGGGTCTTGAGCAGCTTCTTCATGGTCCTCCAAAGGAGCGTGTGGTGGTGAGCGGATCGCCCGTCCGTCCTACGAGCGGGCCGAAAGCCACCTGATGAACTCTGAAAGTGTATCGAGCATATCGGTCTGGTCTTTGGAGACAGCGAACTCGATGGCGGCCGCCTGCAATTCGGCGCGCGACCACGGCCCGAAGGACTGTGATGCTCCGCCGGCGGCGATCGTCTGTGCGAGCTGTTCCATCGTGAACCGACCTGCAGTGACCTCGCGTCCCACCACCAGCCCGTCGATCCGCCGTTCCGGCGAACCGATGCTCATCAGGGTTGCGACGTCCGTGAGGTTCCTGACGCCGCCCGCCGCGATGACCGGCTCGTCGACGGTGTTGATGGCCAACTCCAGTGCCTCGAAGTTCGGCGGGTCGACAAGGGCATCCCGACCCACTTCGGTGATCATGAACGCTGCAGCACCACCTGAGGACAGGGCGATGAGCGTTTCCTCGAGGTACTCCCCTGTTCCCTCGGTCCATCCCTGGATCACGATCTCAAGATCCGGCTTCACGTCGAGGGAAACCACGATCCGATGGGGATGTTTGCGGTTGAGCTCCCAGAACTGGACCTGGTCCACCATGGCCAGCGTCCCGATCACCGCGCGCCACGCCCCCATGTCGAGAATGCGCTCGACCTCGGCGTGTGACCGAATGCCGCCGCCGACCTGTACCGGGATGTCGACGGATCGGACTATGTCCTCGATCACGTCTCGGTTGGAGTAATCCAGGTAGATGGCGGCGTCGAGATCGGCGATGTGGAGGCATTGGGCGCCCTTGTTGACCCACCCACGCGCACGGTTGACAGGGTCATCGTCGAGTGGAATGACCTCACTGATGTCGCCGTGGGGCAGGCGGACGGCCATACCGTTGAGAATGTTGACGCGCGCGTAGAGGTCCATACCTTGAACCTACTCGCTCGGGGCAATCGATGGGATGAGTATCCGAATCGGAGAATGCGGGTGTCACGTGACACCGGCGGCGAGGGGGTCTAGCGGTAACGCCAGACGATGCGACCCATTGACGGGTCATAGGCCGAGACATCGACCTCAACCGAGTCGCCAGGAATGATCCTGATCATGCGGCCCTTGCGCATCTTCCCCGATGCGCGGGCGGTCACTTCGTGACCTGTTTCCAACTTCACACGGAACGTGGCGTTCGGCAGTGTCTCCACCACCACGCCCTTGGCCCTGAAGTAGTCGTCTTTTCCTGCGATGAGAATCTCCAATCATTCGGTCAGACGGCGGGTTGTACCGATTGCCGTGTGACCGTCTTCAATCGTGCAGAGTACCGTCGACAACTGCATTCTGGCACTCAGCATTCCCGCTCAGCCGCCGCGGCTCGATGGTCCACAAGCCTCATTAGCGTGGATGGGATGCGGAACAAGGTCATCCTCGCGGTGCTTGCTGCATCGGCGGGATGGGGTCTTGCGGGTGTCGGCACGAGGTTCGCCTACGAAGCGGGCGCATCGACCCTCAGCGTCCTGTCGATCCGCACATCCGTGGCGACACTTGCCCTTGCACTGTTCGTGATCGTCCTTCGCCCCGCTCCGTCCGCGGAGGCGTGGAAACACGGCACGCTGATCGGTGTCTTCCGGGTCGGCATCAACCCGATGCTGTTCATGGCTTCACTCAACTACATCTCTGCTGGCGTCGAGGGGCTCGTGATCACACTCATCCCAGCGACGACGGCGGTGTTGGCGGCTCTCACGATCAACGAGAAGATCACCCGGGCCCAGGTCGCAGGTCTGCTCATCGGTCTCGCAGGAACGCTCGTCATCGGATTGTCAGGGGATTCGGGTCTCGGAGCCGAGGGGAACATCACAGCGGGTTTCGCACTTGCGGGTGCCGGCGTCGTCGTCGGATCCATGTCGGGCATCCTCCAACGTCACCTTGCCCCGCGTCACGACACCGTTTCGCTTGCGCTCCCGATGTTCCTCGCCGGCACCGTTGTTGCCGTGGTGATCGGCCTGTTCTTCGGGTTCGAGGATGTCGCGGGATTCAGTGCGAACCTGTGGATCGTCCTCGTCGTCCTGGCTCTTGGCTCGACGCTCATGCCTTTCGGTTTGACGCTGTTCGCATCCAAACACGCGCCTGCCACCATCGTCGCGATGACCGCCTACCTTGCGCCGCTCGTTGCCGTGGTTGGCGGGGCGTTGATCCTCGATGAGGAGATCACAGGACCGATTCTCGTGGGGGCGGGTCTTGCGATTGTCGGCGTTGCCCTCGTCGGCCGACCCCGCAGAACCACCACCTGACAACCAGTAGCCCTGACGAGGTACCAACCTTGGGTCCATGGCAGCCTCACTCGGGATCATCAAGGACCGCATCGCCGGTGCGACCGTGGGTTTGTTCGCTCACGATGGGTATCCCCTCGAACACTCGCTCGACCATCAGGGCGACCCGGGGATGTTCGGTCCGGACTCCGCGACGTGGCGGGTGATGGGCGACATCTCCGCGATGGTCGGAGGGATCCGTGCACTGTTGATCCAGACCGCGCACCCCGAGGTCGTCGCCGGTGTACACGACCACTCGGCCTACCGGGACGATCCGCTCGGTCGCTTGTCCCGCACCACCTCCTACGTGACCGCCACCGCCTACGGGGCGATGCCTGAGGTCGATGCTGCGCTTGCTGCGGTCCGCCGGGCCCACGTTCCGGTCGAAGGTGTGTCCGAACGCGGCACGTCGTACTCGGCGAACGGTCCGGCACAGGCTTCGTGGGTCCACAACGTGTTGACGGATTCGTTTCTCACCGCGTATCAGACGTACGCACCCGATCCGCTCGATCCTGCGGACGCCGATCGATTCGTGCTCGAACAGACCACGCTCGGTGCGCGCCTCCGCGCCGACGATCTCCCCGAGACGCAGGCTGCGTTGACGGCGTGGATCGTCGACCATCCACACATCGCACCGTCGGAAGCCATGGCCGACACCATTGAGTTCCTCCGTGACCCTCCCCTCCCACGAACCGCTCGGATCGGGTACAAGGCGCTGTTCGGCGCTGCCGTGGCGACGATCCCACCGCGACTCGTCGACATCACAGGAGTGTCGGCGTCGCGGCCATCGATCGCCGCTGGTCGAAGTCTGATTGCCACGCTCCGATGGGCCATGGGCTATTCGCCATCGTGGTGGGTCGCCCTCGAACGCACCGCCGCACCCATCCCCCCGGGCATCACATTCCTCCGCCCCCCACCCATCCCCGGCATCACCCCCCGCTTCACCGCCTCAGTGGGCGCATAGAGCGGGCCCGTCTTCCGCGTACCCTGGGTTGTACGACCATGTTTTTGTGGTAACCGGGCCCACAGAACGCGCGTATTGGTCCTGACCCGACCCGCGTTCCACTCGGGTTCACGCGTGGTCCGACCATTCTGTGGGCTGGAGTACCACGTTTTCGTGGTCGTACAACCCTGGGTACGCGATTTGGAGGGCTCAGGTGTCCGATCCGCGCAGGGCGTCAGTGAGCTTGACTTTGCCACCGGTGCGCAAGGCGGCGCCCCGGTAGACGCGGGCACTCAACCACACCGTCACAACGATGGTGGCGACCACCAGCGCCACGGCGATCGCGACCTCCCACCACGCAGCGTTGCCCGTGTTGATCCGTAGTGGCATCACCAGCGGCGTCCAGAACGGCACGAACGACGCGACCTTGGCGACGATCCCGACATCGCCACCGAGACTCACCGACACGATGAAGTATCCCGGCATCAGGAGCAGCGCAGGTATATAGGCCACGCCCTGGAGATCCTCCTGCCGTGAAACCGTGGCGCCGAACGCCGCGTACAGGAAGCTGTAGAGCAGATAACCCAGGATGAACCATACGACGACACCGATGAGCGCCGGGATGCCGACGCCCGAGAGATCGAAGTCGGGGATGGCGTCGGACGGAACCACCAACATCGTGACGATGCCAGCAACAACGAACACCCCCACCTGCAAGAGCCCGAGCAGACCGATCCCCACGACCTTGCCGAGGAGGAGCGAGGTGGCGTCGATCCTCGACAGCACCACCTCGACGACACGGTTCTGCTTCTCCTCCACGATGCCCATCGCAACGAATTGACCGAACATGATGATCGTCACGAACAGCAGCAGGCTCCCGATGTAGGCAACGAAGATCTGTGCATCCTCATCGGGATCGACCTCCTCGAGCTGCTCGAACGAGATGTCGGCAGGGGCAAGGATCGCAGCGACCTCGGCATCGGACAGCCCGAGCTCATCGGCAATCAGTCGACGCTCCGTCGCGTTGATCGCCTCGGTGACGACGAAGCTCACGGTCTGACCCACCCCTGAGTTGGAGATGACGATCGAACTGTCGACGATGGCGATTTCCACGTCCCCGTCACCGACCGCTGACTCGGCAGCAGCCCGATCGTCGTAGGTCGTCAGTTCGATGTCCTCACTCACCGCCTGGCCGACGGCGACCAGATTCTCCTCCAGTCCCGGGGCCACGTCACCAGCAAGTCCGATCTCGATCGGATCCGACTGACCGCCGAAGTAGGCGAGTGCGACGATTCCACCGACGATCAACAGCGCCATACCCGCGAGCGAGATGCGGAACACGACGGATCGACTCCGCTCGACCAACTCTCGTTGTGCAACGATCGATACCTGTTTGAAGCGAGCCATCAGTCACCCACCGCCCGCCTGAAGAGGTCCGACAATCCAGGGGGCTCGTAGGAGAAGCGCGTGATCTCTCCACCCTCGCGAGCCATCGCCAGCAATCGGTCGACCGACAGTTCCGATGGCACGATGGCATGCCATTTGTCGCCGTCACGCACCGTCGATACACCGTCGAGGTCGGGATGCCAGGGTCGGCCGTCGACTTCGACGTCGAGGCGTCGATAATTCGCAGCCTCCCGAAGATCCGAGAGCGTCCCATGCTCGACCACGCGTCCATGGTGGACGATCGCAATGTCCTCGCACACATCTTCGACGAGGTCGAGTTGATGCGACGAGAACAGGATTGACGCCCCGTTGGCAGCGAATTCACGGATGACCTCGGTCAAGGAGGCAACACCTATCGGATCGAGACCTGCGAATGGTTCATCGAGGATCAACACCTCGGGATCGTGGATGACCGCCGTGGCGAGCTGCACTCGTTGCTGGTTCCCGTGTGAGAGGTCCTCCACCTTCGCTCCAGCGCGGTCGGTGAGCCCAAGGTGCTCCAACCACCGGTCCGCAGATGCCCCGGCCTCTGCGGTCGGCATCCCTGACAGCCGTCCGAAATGAACGAGCTGTTCGCGTACAGGCATCTTCGGGTACAGACCGCGCTCTTCGGGCATGTACCCGAAACGCAACCGGACGTCGGGTGTGATCGGCTGGCCGTGGTAGAGCACCGTTCCCTCGTCGGGTTCCACGAGACCGAACACGCACCGCATCGTCGTGGTCTTCCCCGCGCCGTTCCGACCGAGAAACCCGAGAATGCGACCGGGAGCCACCCGGAAGGACGTGCCATCGAGCGCCACAACGTCGCCGTACCGTTTGGTGATGTTCGAGACTTCCAGCATCGGCGTGCAGAATACGTCGGGCGTGCCCCGACTCGCTCCCGGGCTGACATGGCAGTCCGTATATGGGTCGACCGGCCCATCGTCGGGGCTTCAGACATTTCCCCCGTTGTCCGATATGACAGGTAGGTGGGAGGCCGGCGGGGCAATTGTTCCAAGAACAAGGTGATCCAACCAACCAAGCCAGTCACCCACCCCCTCCTGACAACGGAGCCTCCGAATCTTCGGGGGCTCCGTTTCGTTGTGGGGCGCACGACCGGTCTATGCGTTCGAGGCGGTGCTCCCTGCCCAGTCCGCATGCATCGCGCTGTACACCCCACCACCGGTCACGAGGTCGGTGTGGTGACCATCCTCGACGATCGATCCGGCATCGAACACGATCACCCGATCCGAGGCCTCCGCGGTCGAGAGCCTGTGGGCGATCGTGACCGAGGTCCGGCCAGCCGTGAGGTGATCGATGGCGTTGCGGATGCGGACCTCAAGCGCTGGATCGACGGCTGATGTGGCCTCGTCGAGCACGAGGAATGCTGGATTGGCGATCCACGCCCGTGCGAGCGCGACGAGCTGTCGCTCTCCGGCCGACAGGTTGCTCCCACGTTCCCCGACGTCGGTGAGGATGC
>CBDUOH010000047.1:0-16980 GCA_965368815.1 uncultured Acidimicrobiia bacterium | reverse complement strand
CCTCAGTAGGTGCCGTCATCAAACGATAGTGACGGCTCGGCACGGACAGTTCACCGTCGCAATGCCGCACCCACAGCTGCAGGGAACACTTCGGTGACATCGCCATCGATCCGGAGTGTGAGCCCTGCCCAATCGTCGTGATCGGTCGCACCCATGTTGATGATGACGTACGGCACGCCACGCTGGACGGCCGGATACGGGATGTCCGCTGCCGGGTACACACTGAGGGTCGAACCGAGAGCAATCACGAGGTCACACGAGTCGGCTGCCATCGAGGCGCGCAGCATCGATCGCGGATCGAGCTGTTGCCCGAAGCTGATGGTGGCCGGTTTGAGGAACCCGCCGCACGTGCTGCATGTGGGCGGCTGACGGGTGCTCTCGAACGCTGCAACGTGGGGGCCGATCGGCGACCGATCCCGGCAGGAGAGACACACCGCTTCCATGGATGTCCCATGGACCTCGGTCAACCGTTCAGGGGAGGTGCCGGCTGCCGTGTGGAGACCATCGACGTTCTGGGTCACGAGCATTTCGAGTTTCCCCGCGGATTCGAGCGCCACGCAGGCGACATGCACCGGGTTCGGCTGGGCGTCCCGGAACACCGGTGCAGCGAGCAACTTCTGCTCCCAGTACTCGATGCGGGCCTCTGCGCTCTGGACGAAGTCCTGGAAGTACACGGGCCGCATAGTCTTCCAGACCCCGTTCGGGCCACGAAAGTCAGGGATACCACTGGCTGTGGAGACCCCCGCGCCCGTCATCACGAGGATGGCGTCCGCGTCACGGATCAGGTCCGCAAGTTGCGTCGTGTCGGTCCCCATGATGATGCAGCGTACCGAGGCAGTGTTCAGGCCGGGGCGCCTGTTGGCACCTCGAACACCTTCACGGGGTCGTCGAATCCCTGCAGCGCGATCGATCCCTGATCCACGAATGCGAACGGTTTCCCGACAGACAGCTCTCGAACAGCACTCGAGACGAGGATCTGGCCCGGCTGAGCGTGGCCGCACAGCCGCGCGGCAAGATTGACGACTGCTCCGAACAGATCATCGTTCTGCGAAACCGGTTCGCCCACGCTGATGCCGATGCGAAGCCGTCCCTCATCGGAACCGTCGTTGAGTTTCGGCTCACCGAAATCGTGCTGGATCCTGAGCGCACACCCAACGGCAGAACTGACATGATTGAACGAGGCGAAGATTCCATCACCGGTGTGCTTCACTTCGCGTCCGCGGGTTTCGTCCAATGCTCCCCTGACGATGCGGTCGTGTCCGGCGATGAGTTCCATGGCCGACGCATCACCGTCACGGGTGCTGACCTGCGTCGACCCCGCGAGATCCGTGAACATGATCGCACGCAGGCCCGAGTCGGCATCACCTGACGAGTCGCGAGCCATGTTCGGTGCACTTCGCTCCCAGTTGCCCATGAATTGACTGACCGAAGGTTTGTCGACCTCGATCACCTTGTGTGGGGCGAGACCGTGTGCAGCCTTGTGCGCCGCCACCAACGTGCCCGCGTCCGGCGCCTCGACGAGACAGAACGCCTGGCCGTCCGGGTTGTTGAACCAATAGGTGAGGAACCGGACGCCGAACCGATCCTGTACAGCCAGATCCTGCTCGTGGGCATTCTGGATGTCCTGTTCGGTCACGTCACCGAGGTCGTCGTGAATGTCCATGAAGATCGGCATCTTCCGATCATAGGCGTCGCGTACCCACCGGGGGGCTGTGTTTTGCGCTCTCAGCCTGCGGCCGGTTGTGCCTGCATGATGTCGAACACATTGCCCTCGGGGTCGGCGCAGGTACGCCATGAGAATTCGCGCCACGTGTGTGCATCCCTCACGGATCCACCGAGTGCCGTCACTCGTTCGAGGGCCGCTTCGAGGTCATCGACCACGAAGTCAAGATGAACCCGATTCTTCCCGACGCTGGACTCGGCGACCTTCTGGAGCCAGATCGTCACCTTCCGATCGGGCGAATGGGCGAGAAACCCGAACTGGTCATGCATCTGTGTATCGACACCGAGGAGACCGCCCCAGAATGTGGTCATCAGCTCAAGGTCGCCGCAGTCGATCGTTGCAGCGATCATCACGGGGACATCGACGGGGCGGTCATCAGTCATGGGCGGACAGTATCAGACCACATCGATCGCGTGCTGACGTCTGGCGCCGCTATCGGCTGCGCTATGCGTTCGCAGCCTGCAACTCCGCGTAGCCGCCACCTTCGAGTTCTTCTGCGATCTCGGCACCACCGCTCTTGACGATGCGGCCCCGGACCATCACATGGACCTTGTCGACATCCATGTATCGCAGGATTCGGCTGTAGTGGGTGATGACGACGATCCCGATGTCGGGGCTCCGCATTGCCTCGACCATGCCGGCGACCTGCTTGACGGCGTCGATGTCGAGACCCGAATCGATCTCATCGAGAATGGCGACCTTCGGATTCGACACACCGAGCAGGAACATCTCCGAACGCTTCTTCTCACCACCGGACAAACCGACGTTGACGAATCTGTCGCGGAACTTGTCCATGCCGAGCAGCTTGTTCGTCGCCTCTGCCCTGGCGAGGTACCCGTCATCGTCAGGGTTGGAAACAGCCATTTCCTCGACGAGTTCGTCGAGGGTCACGCCGGCGACCTCAATGGGGTATTGGAACGCCTCAAAGAGACCTGCTCGCGCTCGCTGGTCGGTGGTCATACCGGTGATGTCGACGCCATCAACCCGAGCGTCACCGGTGACGGTGTAGTCCTCCTTGCCCATGAGCACATGGCACAGGGTCGACTTGCCGGATCCGTTCGGTCCCATGATCGCGTGGACTTCGCCGAACGGAACACTGAGATCGACCCCGTTGAGGATGCTCAGATCCCCTATCGAGGCTTTCAGATCGGTGACTTCGAGAGCATTACTCATAGGGGGCCTCATCTTCGATCGTCACGAACACTTCGCCGTCGCGGATCTCGGTTTGGTAGGTGGGAACTGGCTTGGTGGCAGGAAGCGAAAGTTGTTTGCCTGTCCTGATGTCGAACTCGGCACCGTGCCGTGGGCATTCGACCTCATGATCGAACAGCTCACCCTCCGACAGAGACGCCTCCGCATGGCTGCACACGTCACCGATGACGTACACCGCATCGTCGATACGGAACAGTGCAAGCCGTCTGTCGTTGACCTCGAACTTGGAACCGGCCATGTTCGGGAGCGACTCGAGCAACCCGACGCGATGCTCGGTCATAGGCGGCCTTCTTCCTGGGCCTTGAGGTACTTGCTGATGACGCGCTCCCCGAGATACGACTGGAGTTCCGTCTGTGGGATCTCGCGTACGATTTCAGTGAAGAAACCACGAACCTGGAGACGGTCGGCAGATTCGGGTGTCAAGCCACGGCTCATCAGGTAGTACTTCTGATCGTGATCGAGCGGACCCATCGACGACCCGTGACCACACTGCACGTCGTTTGCGAGAATTTCGAGGTTCGGGACCGATTGCGCCTTGGCGCCATCAGAGAGAATCAGGTTCCTGTTCGTCTGATAGGCCTCCGTCTTGACGCCGGTGGTCTCGATGCGGATCATCCCCGTGAAGACGGAAAGCGCCTCGTCCTCGACTGCACCCTTGAGGAACATGTCCGAGCGCGTGTTGCGACCGATGTGGTTCATGAAGTAGCGGTAATCAAGCGTCTGGTCCTCTTCGCCGAAATAGACGCCATAGATCTTGCCCCATGACCCGTTCCCGATGAAGTTGACATCGAGATGGAGACGACCGATCTTGGCACCAAGGCCGACCTCGGACAGGGTCAGGCCGGCATCGCGGCCGACATCAATGACCGCCCGACCCATGGCGCGGGTCTGATAGTTCCAATCCTGGACAACGGTCAGTGCCAGACGAGCGTTGTCGCCGACGTGTCCCGTGATCCTCGGCACGACAACCGCAGCCTCATCTGATGTCGACCGAAGTCGAACAACGACGGACGCTTCCGAACCAGCCGGAACATCGACGTGCACACCCGGGAAGGTCGTTGCTGACCCCGATGTCTGGACGTCGACGAAGACAGGCTGACCGAGGAGGTCACCGTCGATGAGGGCAGCACCCGGCGTCAAGGCATCGAAGGCGGTCGAGAAGAGATCGTCGCCCACCGGAAGCACCGGGGCCTTGTCGGCGGCGACAACGGTCTTCACATCGCCGATGACGAACCCATCAACCACGGTGACAACCGATCCCTGCCACGCATCGAGCAGTTCATCGGATCCCGCCGCCGGGGTACCGGGCCCCACAGGTGCGGTGTCAAATGCGGGATCGAAGCCCAAATCGAGATATCGCCATATCTCCTCGCGTTCGGATGGCATGGGTGTGTCGGCAAGTCTGGCCGACGCATCCGATCGGAGTTTTGCCATCCAGGTCGCGTCGTTCCGGCCGATGGTTGTTGGTGCAGTCACGTGAATCCTTGATGAGATAGGGGGAGGTTACTGCTGTCGATGGGGCAATTCTGCCGTTACCAACACCGCCGTGTGTGTATTTGCCCGGGTGCGGGTGGCGACTAAATCGGATTCCTGCATAGCGTTCCGGGTTCCCGAGTTGATGGTCCGCGGTAGGAGCTGGATCGTCCGGAGGTCACATTGTTCCCCCTTTCCTTTGGCGTCTTCACGCGTGTTCTGATCATCGCTGCAGTTTCGCTCACCCTGGCCGTCGGTTGGCCCTCACCGTCACGAGCTGCCCAGCCCGATGAGGAGGCCATATCGGCGATCGTGTTCGAGACCTTCCCGCACAAGGGGGCGGACTCGAATTTCTGGAACAGCTGGGGTGCCCCGCGCTCGGGCGGTCGACGCCACAAGGGAGTCGACATCATGGGTCAACGGGGAGACGAGATCGTGGCAGTCGCAGACGGAGTCGTCACGGCGATGGACGAATCCCGGATGTCTGGCTACTTCATACGCATCCAGCACGATGGCTTCTCGACCGTGATGATGCACCTCAACAACGACACGTACGGAACCGATGACGGCCAAGGGGGCAGGTGGACCGCCTTCTACCCGACGCTGAGGGTCGGCGATCACGTGACTGCTGGTCAGGTCGTCGGATACATCGGTGACTCGGGCAACGCGGAGGGAACCTCACCCCACACGCACTTCGAGGTCAAGATCGATGGCGTCTCGATCAACCCGTACCGATATCTCGTCGCCGCGTGGCGCAGGCACTTCAGACTTCCGATCCCGGTCGCTGGCTACGAAGCGCTCTGACCGACCAGCGAAACCGCCTTTGTGAACACAGCGTCGAACATCGATTCGGTCAGCTTCCCGGTGAACGTGTTCTGCTGTGACGGGTGGTAGCTCATCACGATGCGTTTCCGACCCAGCTCGACGACCCGGCCGTGTCCGAACGCAGGTCGGGGTCGTGGCACATCGAGACCCGCCCTCGCGAAGTGCGACCACAGGGCGTGATAGCCGTACTGGCCGAGGACCACGAACACGCTCGCGTTCGGTAGCAGGTCGAGTTCGGCATCGAACCACCCGGCGCACGTATCCCGTTCCTCCGGTGTCGGCTTGTTCTGCGGTGGGGCGCAACGCACAGGCGCCGTGATCCAGGTGTTGTCCAACAACAGCCCGTCCCCGGGTCCGATCGATTCGGCTCGCGTTGCAAGCCCGGCACGATGCAATGCCCGATAGAGCCACTCCCCCGATCGATCGCCGGTGAACATCCGACCGGTGCGGTTGGCTCCGTGGGCCGCCGGCGCGAGCCCGACGACGATGACCTGAGCCGCCGGGTCCCCGAATCCGGGCACCGGTCGACCCCAATACTCCTGGTCGGCGAATGCAGCCCGCTTGTCGGTCGCCACCTGTTCACGCCACGCGACGAGCCGCGGGCACGCCCGACATTCGATGACGGCAGCCTCAAGCTCAGTCAGCGTGGAGGGAGGTTCGCCCTTGAATAATTCGCGTTGTTGCTCCACAACAGCCACCCCATACCGTCGTTGCTCACCGCAGACTGTACGGCCCGCTGGTCACCATCGCTGATGGCCCACGTCTGGAGCCACGGGCGGAGGTACGCAAAACCGTCGAGCTTCGACACGCCTCCCGCCAAGGCCGTGGTGACGACCTCGATCGCCTGCTCGTTCGGATCCTCCATGCCCTTCCAACCCGACCCGTAGTTCGTGGTGTACAGCGTCGGCGACAGCACGTCGACCACCCGAGACATGGTGGACGGGGATTGACCAACCCCCTCGTCCGAACCCGACTCGAGCACGATGCCCAGAACGGTTGCGGATACCGCACATCGCGGATGCAACAGCGTGTAGGCACGGTCAAGGAACGCACTGATCGCACCCACCCTCACCTCTTGGTTGTACTCACCGTCGAACTGGGCATCGCTCAGGTCACCTATCGGCCACGACGCGTAGTCGAACTGGATCTCATCGAATCCCATCTCGCACGCCTCATCTGCGATCGCTATGACGTACTCATACGCCGCTGGGTCCGAAGGATCGATCCAGGCAAAGCCGTTCGGCGCCCGCCAAAGGTCTCCATTGGTTGTCGTGACAGCCTGTTCTGGGTTCGCCACGGGATAGAAATTGTCCTGGAACGCCACGATCCGCGCAATGGTGTAGAGACCGCGCGCATCAGCCTCTGCCAAGACAGCGACCGGGTCGAAGTAGCTATTGATGGCGCCGCTGGTCGTGGCGTCGAGGACCTGGGATGGATAGACGATCGTGCCGTCCTCGGTCTTGAGGTCCACGACCAGCCCGTTGATGCCTGTTGATTCGGCCAGTCCGAGAATCGTGCTCCATCTGGTCGAGTCCGTCACGTCTTCTGCCGATGCACGTATGGCCCTCACCTCGAGCTGCTCCAGGGGGATGTCGAGCGCATCGACGCCACCATCCCAGTCGTAGTCCTTCGACTGCCACGCGGGACGGTCGATGTGGATCGTGCCCGGTACCGCGCGCTCGAGTGAGTAACGCCCTTCGTTGTCGGTCTCATCGGTACGGCCACCCAACTCCACGATGGCACCCGGAAGTGGCCGCCCATCGTCGGTTGTGATTCGTCCCGAGAGCACAACCGGTTCCAGACGGAACTCCACGCGTCCACCCTCGGGGAACTCCTCGATGGTGTGCACGAACGACACGAATCCTTCGGCCGAGGCCGACACCTCGATCGGTTGCTTCTGCCATTCGATCCACCAGGCGCCCGAGTCATCCGTGGGAAGTGGCACTCCGTCGGCGAGGACCTCAGATTGCAGCGCACCGAGGTCGTCGGCAGCAAGCACGACAATGCGCACGATCGGGGCGCCGAGCTCTGGCGGTATGACGTTGCCACCACCGATCTCCGTTGTGCCTGCACAAGCGCCAGCGACCAGTGCACCGACCGCGATGATGAGGGGAATCAAACGGGACATACACCGACCGGACTTGGCGAACTGGTGATTGGCAAGCGTACAGCGCTGTTGCGACACTCGGCCTGTGGTGATATCTTCCAATACAAGGAACAGAGCAGTTTCGCACGCCAACAGGGCGGAGAACAATGGCCGAAACAGCGAGAGAGTCCGGCACAGCCGACGCCATCGGCATGTATCTGGAAGCGGTGTCCAACCACGACCTGCTCACCGCTGAGGACGAAGTTCGCCTTGCACGCGCGATCGAGCGCGGGCAACAGGCCGAGGAACGGCTGGCCTCCGATGGTGACATCGACGCCGCAGAACGCGTCGAACTCGTCCGTTGGATCCGCCAGGCCGACCACGCCAAACAGCAATTCATCCGCTCGAATCTGCGTCTTGTCATCTCCATCGCCAAGCGATACACGGGTAGAGGTCTCGACCTGCTCGACCTCATCCAGGAGGGCAACCTGGGTCTCATCCGGGCCGTCGAGAAGTTCGATTGGCGCAAAGGGTTCAAGTTCTCGACCTATGCGACCTGGTGGATCCGTCAGGCGATCACGCGGGGGTTGGGCAATCATGGCCGAACCATCCGGCTCCCGGTGCACATGGTCGACATCGTGCGCACGGTGCAAGAAGCCGAGTTGTCACTCCAGGAGCGGTTGCGCCGTATCCCGACGATTGCCGAGATCGCCGAGGTCAGCGGGCTCGACGAGGACAAGATCCTCCTGGCTCTCAACGCACCCGGAGACACGGTCTCGCTCGATCGCCGAGTCGGTGACGATGGCGATGCCGAGCTCGGCGACTTCGTCTGCGACGATTCGACGCCCGATCCATTTGCACCGATCGCGGAATCCGCACGTCGTTCCGAACTCATCCGTGCGATCTCGACCCTTGACCATCGCGAGCGGATCGTGTTGGTCCTCCGCTACGGACTCGACGGGGAACCCGGACGCACGCTGTCCGACGTCGGAGCCCATCTCGACATCACACGAGAACGCGTGCGCCAGATCGAGACCCGTGCGCTCGGCAAGTTGCGCCACCCCACGGGAAGCTACGACCTCGAATCGCTCCTGTGACGTCGTCGGCTGCCGCAGTAGCCGTACAATGACAGGGTGAAGTTCGCGATCCAGAAGAAGACGGGGTTGGCCGTTGAGGCGTTGCACGTCCTGTACGGTCGTGATGCCCCCATTGGCTCCGAAGAGCTCGCCAAGGCCATCTCGACGACACAACCGTTCCTGCCACAGGTCATGTCAGCGTTGGTCAAGGCCGGGTGGGTGTCGTCGAAGCGGGGGCCTGCGGGTGGGTACCAGCTGGTTGTCGACCCTGCGACCATCTCGACGCTCGATCTCATCGAAGCGGTGGAGGGCCCGACGGACACCGTCACCTGTGTGTTGCGTGGCGGGCCGTGCGGTCGGTCACCCCACTGTGCGCTCCATGAGCCATGGCGAGCAGCACGAACCGCGCTGCTCGAGGAGCTCGCGGCAGTCCCCGTGCTGACCATGACCCGGCCGAGCAAACAGCAGACCTGAGCAGCTCAGAACAGCCGCATCACGTCCGAATCTGAGCCCTTGAGGTCGTCATAGTCGACCTCGACCCACTCGATCCCACGGTCCTCCGCGAGCACCCGGGCCTGCGGCTTGACGACCTGGGCGGCAAAGATCCCCCTCACCGGGGCAAGGCGGGTGTCTCTGTTGAGAAATTCGAGATACCTCGTGAGCTGCTCGACCCCGTCGATCTCGCCCCGTCGTTTGATCTCGATCGCGACCGTTTCCTCGTTGGCATCACGGCAGAGCATGTCGACCGGACCGATGGGTGTGGGGAACTCACGGCGAATCAATGACATGCCGTCGCCGAACGTCTCCGGTCGCTCGGCCAGCAGCCGCTGGAGCTCCAATTCGACACCATCCTTCTGAAGCCCGGGATCATCGCCGAGTTCGACCGATGTCTCGAAGTGGATCTCGCCGAACTCGATGGTGAGACGCTCACCCTTGGGGTTGATGACGATCCACGAAGTGTCGTCCTCGGTGAACGTGTTGGGTGCGTTCATCCAATTGAGCGGTTTGTATGCCCCACCATCGGCATGGACGGCGACACACCCGTCGGCCTTGACCATGACGAGTCTGGTCGCCTCCGGGAGGTAGGCGTCCAGGCGCCCCTCGTATCGCACCGTGCATTCTGCAACTCGAATCCGCATGATTCGACAGGCTACCGCCGGCCGCGCTGATCATTCTGTGGGCCCCAGCCCCACGAATACATGGTCGCCGAACCCTGGGTACGCGATGACGGTCGGCTGATCAGCCGATCGAGCCTTCCATCTGGAGTTCGATGAGGCGGTTGAGTTCGACGGCGTACTCCATGGGGAGTTCCTTGACGATCGGCTCGATGAAGCCGGCCACGACCATTGCCGTGGCTTGTGCCTCGTCGAGTCCGCGACTCATGAGGTAGAACAGCTGATCCTCACCGACCTTCGAGACCGTTGCCTCGTGCCCGATGTCGATGTTGGACTCCTCGATCTCCATGTACGGGTACGTGTCGGAACGGGAATCCTCGTCGAGAAGCAACGCATCGCACATCACGTACGACTTGGCGTTGTCTGCGCCTTCCTCGACCCGGACGAGACCCCGATACATCGACCGTCCGCCACCCTTGCTGATCGACTTCGACGTGATCAGGGATGTGGTGTTCGGTGCGACATGCACCATCTTGGCGCCTGCGTCGAGGACCTGGCCGGTGTTGGCGAACGCAATCGACAGCACCTCACCGTGGGCGCCTTCTTCCATCAACCAAACGGCCGGGTACTTCATCGTGAGACCGGAACCGAGGTTCCCGTCGATCCACTCCATGGTTGCGTTCTTGTACGCGGCGGCACGCTTGGTCACCAGATTCAGGACGTTGTTGGACCAGTTCTGGATGGTCGTGTACCGACAGCGTCCACCCTCCTTGACGACGACCTCGACCACGGCTGCGTGCAGCGAGTCGTTCGTATAGGTGGGCGCGGAGCAACCTTCGACGTAGTGACAGAACGCGCCCTCGTCGACGATGATGAGCGTCCGTTCGAACTGCCCCATGCTCTCTGCGTTGATGCGGAAGTACGCCTGAAGCGGCTGATCCACGTGGACACCGGGCGGGACGTAGATGAACGATCCGCCCGACCAGACTGCTGAGTTCAGTGCGGCAAACTTGTTGTCGTTGGGCGGGATGACGGTTCCGAAGTGCTCCTGGACGAGTTCCGGGTACTCGCGGACCGCGGTGTCCATGTCGCAGAACAGCACGCCGAGCTGCTCGAGGTCATCGCGGTTGCGGTGATAGACGACCTCGGACTCGTACTGCGCTGTCACGCCGGCGAGGTACTTCCGCTCGGCCTCAGGGATACCAAGCTTCTCGTAGGTGTCCTTGATCGACTCGGGAACCATGTCCCAGTCCTTTTCCTGACCTGCGGTCGGCTTGATGTAGTAGTAGATGTCGTCGTAGTCGATGTCGTTGAGCAGACCGCCACCGCCCCACTGTGGGGTTGGCTTGTTGAGGAACCGCTTGTACGACTTGAGACGGAAGTCGAGCATCCACTGCGGCTCGCCCTTCATGGCAGACATGTCGCGGATGAGCTGTTCGTTCAAGCCCTTTTCGGGCTTGTAGACATAGTCATCCTGGCTGTCGGACCAACCCAGCTGATAACTGCCAAGATCGATGTCAACGGTCGTCATGATTCCGGACTCCTTACAAATTCCACTATGAGGCTAGTGCGAATCCTAGTGGCCCCGGCGAGGGACCGTAACCAACAATTCTCGTACCCAGGGTTGTACGACCATGAAAACGTGGTACTCAGGCCCACAGAACGGCCCAACGGGGCGAAACGTCAGAAGATTTCCTGGATCCACGGGGCACGCATCGTGCGAAACATCCGATCCATCCGCGCCACGGCGTCGGGCGACCCGACCAACCGGCGCGCGTGCGCATACTCCGCCGCACTCTGACCGCCCAGGTACAAGGCGCCAAGCACATCGTCGGCGAAGGAGACCTCGGGGGACGTGTCGACCCGTTCGACCGAACCGACGCCGCCATCGACATCGAGCCGAAACGTTCCTGAGCCATCGGGCCGGAAGCGGTCCTCGACCGCGAACACGATCGACCCGTCGTGCTCGTATCGACGGGCTTCCAACGCCTTGACCACGTCGAGCACTCTGACCCACAATGCATCGCGTGTGGAGGCGGTCTTGACCCGTCTCGGTTCCGTGATCATGCGGGGCAACGGGTCATCGAGCGGGAGGTTGTAGTACTCGACCTCCGGGTACCCGTCGATTCTGGTGAGGTAGGACCACAGCGACGCGTGCGCCTCCGATGTCTCGGACTGGACCTCGACGACCGTCACCGTTCCCTTTGCGTAGCCGTCCTCGTGGGCCCCCTTCTGGCGATACGCGGCGTACCCGTCGACACCATCGGGGCCGTCGTGGACGACCCAGCGCCGCTTCGACCTCCCATCTCGCATCCACGGCTCATCAACCGCGATCCGGTGTTCCCACCAGGCATCGGATCGACTGAACATGCCGGGACGGGATCGCCGAACCCGATCGAATACGGGGGGCAGCAGGTCTGCGACGTCCTCGACGCTGATGCGGCGCACCCGATCGATCCCGATCTCTCCACGGAACCTGATCTGACTCGATGACATCTCGACGGACCGGTAGCCGGTGGCGATCCCGTACCCGAATCGCGCGTAGATGTCGGCATCGGAGGACCAGAGCCCAGCGACCGGATAGCCATTGTCCGCAGCGGTGGCCAGGTGGCGCTCCATCATGCGGCTGAGCAGGCCCATGCGTCGATGCGTCGGGAAGACCGCCACAACGGTGGTGCCCTCCATCGGGATCTCGATGCCCCCGGGAACGGTCAGGGAGAGATCGTAACCACCGAACGTGCCGACGATCGTGCCACCATCGAAAGCTGCCAAGGTCCGCTCTGCGGGCAGGACAGTGCGAAATCGATCGGACGTGTCCTCATCGGGCCCATCGTGTCCGAAGCCCTCACGAATCGCGGTCAGGAATGCCGGGAACTCATCGTTGGTGATCGGTCTGATTGCAATCGAATCCATCCAGCGACGATAATCCACCCGAGCGCACAAGACCTGAGGTGCCACGGCTGGTAAGGCGACTGCGAGTGGGAGTGGGGGAAGACCGGCCGCCCACACCAGCCGTGACAGCTACACCCCTATAACGTTCTCAGTTGCCGCGTTGTTCCCGCCGCGGAGCACCGATCGAAACGGTCGGGACGGTCTCGGACGGATCGATCCACTCGGGCGCTTCGGGCCGTAGAACCCAGAAATTGGCCACCTCGCGGTCCCAGTCCGAGACGATGCGCTGTGCGGTGGCGGATCCTGTGCGAGCCAGATGCTCGGCGACCAGTCCATGGAGCACCTCAATGTCTGCTCGATCCAGCCTGTTGAGCGATGGCGCGCTGCCCGACACCCGACTCTTGGCCGAATGATCCGGATCGTAGAGGAACAGCACCCCTCCGGTCATGCCCGCTCCGATGTTCCGCCCGGTCGGCCCGAGCACGGCAACGGTTCCTCCTGTCATGTATTCGGCCAGGTGATCCGACGTGCCTTCGACAACGGCAGTTGCGCCAGAGTTCCTCACGGCGAATCGCTGCCCGACCGATCCTGCGGCGAACATGCTCCCACCGGTCGCACCGTACAGACACGCGTTGCCGGCGGCGTGTGGGACCCGGTCGCCTGTGGCATGCGGACGGATCGCAATTGTTCCCCCGCCCATGCCCTTGCCGACGTAGTCGTTGCCCGCTCCCGCAAGATCCAGATCGATGCCACCGATGAGGAACGCACCAAAGGACTGCCCCGCCGTTCCGGCGAGACGGATGGTCAATGCTCCCTCTTCGAGTCCCGCACCGTTCGTCGCTTCCGCGATCTCGCCCGACAGACGCGTGCCGACCGATCGATCGGTGTTGCGGATGGGGTACGCCACCGTCCGTGGGCCATCCCCTGCCAGAACCGCTCGGCCGACCCCGGCGATCACATCGCCGAGCGGTGATCGCTCCAGTCGCCTGAATCGCCGATCGTCTCCGAAGTCTGCACGCACGAGCAGTTCCCGCAGATCCGCTGCAGGCCCCGTGTCCGGTGTGCTCAACAGGTCGGCTCGTCCCGTGATCTCCTCGAGTGATGTCGCCCCGATTCTCGCGAGGATCCTCCGTACGTCGAACGCAACGAGCCTGAACAGTTCGATGACCTGCTCCACGGAGCCGGTGTATTTCGCACGGAGATCTTCTCGCTGGGTCGCGATCCCCACGGGACAGGTGTTCTCGTGACATTGGCGGATCATCTTGCAGCCGAGGGCGAGCAGCGGCAACGTACCGAAACCGAAACGGTCGGCGCCGAGCATTGCGGCCACAACCACATCCCGACCCGTCCGGAGGCCCCCGTCCGTCTCGACCGAGATCGCACTTCTCAACCCGTTGGCGACCAACGACTGGTGCGCCTCTGCAAGGCCGAGCTCCCACGGTGATCCCGCATGTTTGATCGACACGAGGGGTGAGGCACCGGTACCGCCACCGTTGCCCGAAATCGTCACACCGTCGGCATGCGCCTTTGCGACACCAACGGCGATCGTGCCCACTCCCGGCCCGGACACAAGCTTGACCGACACACGAGCGGTGGGCTTGAACGTCCGCAGATCGTAGATGAGCTGGGCGAGGTCCTCGATGGAATAGATGTCATGGTGCGGCGGGGGCGAGATGAGCGTGACCCCGGGTTCGGTGTGCCGTAGCGAAGCGATCTCCGGGGTCACCTTGTGACCGGGCAGCTGACCACCTTCGCCTGGCTTGGATCCTTGCGCCATCTTGATCTGGAACTCGTCCGCGGATGCGAGATAGCCGGGTGTGACACCGAATCGACCGCTTGCAATCTGCTTGATCCCCGAGTTCAGATTGGTGCCGTACCGCGCAGGGTCCTCCCCACCTTCGCCCGAATTCGACAATCCACCGATGCGATTCATCGCTTCGGCAAGTGTCTCATGAACCTCTCGCGACAGGGCACCCAACGACATCGCGGCAGTGACGAACCGGCGCATGATTGCTTCTTCGCTTTCGACTTCTTCGATCGCAATCGGATCGTTGAGACTTCCGATGTCGAGAAGATCCCGCAGTTCCATGACGGGACGATCGGTCTGAACGGCATCGACATACTTGTCGTAGTCCTCGACCTCGCCCGAGCGGACCGCCCGCTGGATGGCAAGTACCGAACGCGGCGCAACGGTGTGTGGCACGCCACCACGACGATGCTTGTAGTAACCGTCCAGTTCCGTCTCGTCCGTGAGATAGCGAGCGTGTCGCTCAGCCACATGAGCGGCGATGGCTTCGAATCCGACGCCACCGATCCGGCGCTGCACGAACCTGAACGAAAGGCGGCAGACCTCCTCGTCGAGTCCGATCGCTTCGAACAGCTCGGAGCTGCGGTACGACTTGACGGTGCAGATGCCCATCTTGGACATGATCTTGAGCAGACCCTTTTCGAGGCTTGCCCGGTAGTTCTCCTGGGCCTCGACCACCCCTTGTGGCACCTCCCCTGCCTCGGCCATGGCCCGGACCTGTTCGATGGCGAGGTATGGATTCACCGCTGCTGCTCCGAATCCGATGAGGCAAGCAAGGTCGTGTGCGTCGCGTGGTTCACCCGACACGGCGATGATCGACGCTCTGAGCCGCAGACCGGAGCGGATCAAGTGGTGGTGCACGGCCCCCACGACAAGAGCGATGGGAATCGGGGCAAGCTCAGCGTCGGTCCGACGGTCGGACAGCATGATGATCGAAACGCCATCGGCGACAGCGTCAGCAACCGTTTCCCGTATCTGTTTGATCGCATCGACCATGGCAGAGGCTCCGCCGGTCGGGTCGTACAGGATGTCGATCCACATCGAACGGAATGCAGGATCCTCGGAACGATGCAGCATCTCGACCTCGGCGTCCGAGATCACCGGCGAATGGAGCTCCATCATGTGCGCTTGCTGCGCCGTTTCCTCCAGGAGCGAACCATGTCGCCCCACGTACGTCCGCAGCGACATGACCAGCATTTCGCGGATCGGGTCCATCGGGGGATTCGTCACCTGGGCGAACGACTGATGGAAGTATCGGGTCAACCGCTGGGGCAGCTGCGACAGTGACGCCAAACCTGTGTCGTTGCCCATGGAGAGAATCGGCTCGACCCCTTCGGTCATCTGTTGCAGCATCAGCCGCCGCTCCTCGGCCGTGTAGCCGAAGACCCGCGCGAGAGCTTCCGCGTCGAACCGCACGTCCTGGAGGTCGTCGAACGGGTTGCGGACATAGTTCGTCTGGGTGGTGATCCAGTCCTCATAGGGCGCGTGTGCGGCGAGCGAATCCTTGACCTCGTCCGACATCCGATGCTGACCGGTCACAAGGTCGACCTCGAAGACATCTCCTGGCCCCAACTGGCCAGTCTCGATTGCCTCGACCTCGACCTCTGGCGCGATGCCGGCTTCCGAAGCCATGAGGATCGTGTCGTGTGAGATCGCCCACCGAGCGGGTCGCAACCCGTTTCGGTCGAGTCCGGCGATCAATGTGACGCCGTCGGATCCCGCAATCGCTGCCGGGCCGTCCCACGGCTCGGTGAGGAACGCGTGGTACTCGTGGAATGCTCTCCGCTTGGGATCGAGAACCTCCACGTTCTCCCAAGCCTCGGGAATCAGCATCTCCTTGACATGGGCCAAACCCCGGCCGGAGCGTACGAGGACCTCGGCTGCCTCGTCCAGACTCGCCGAATCACTCCCAATGCCGGGGCGTACCAAGGGTGCCAGGTCGCGGGTCCTGGCACCCCAGACTCCATCGCCGAGATCGTTCGATCGCGCAGCCATCATGGCCCGATTCCCCTGAACCGTGTTGATCTCGCCGTTGTGGGCGAGCATCCTGAACGGCTGGGCGAGTTCCCACGCAGGTTGCGTGTTCGTGGAGTACCGCTGGTGGAAGATCACGAAGTCGGACTCGTACAGGGGGTCACGGAGGTCCCAATAGAACCTCTCGATCGAATCGGCCGTGAAGAGCCCTTTGTACACCACGGTTCGACCCGAGGCCGAGACGATGTCGAAGCGCTTGAGATCCGTGGTCCGCTCTATCTGTTTCCTCGCCAGGAACAGCCTGCGCTCGAAGTCCTCGGTGTCCTCCACCGACTCGGGAACGGTGACGATGGCTTGCTGGATGAGCGGCATCGAACGTGCCGCGGTCGCCGACAGCACGTGGGTGTCGATCGGCACCTGACGCCACATGAGGATCGAGATCCGATGGTCCGACAAGCACGACGCAACAAGATCCCTGGCCGCCTGGGCTTCGTCGACGGGAAGGAACGCCATGACGACACCGAGCCGGTCGCTCGGCGGGACCGCGATCCCTGCCGTGGCGAGGTCGCGTTGCAGCATCCGGTACGGAATCCGCGTCATGACGCCAGCGCCATCCCCGGTGCCGTCGGCTGATCTGGCCCCACGGTGGTCGAGATTGTGGAGGCAATCCACACCGAGTCGCACGATCCGGTGCGATGGCGTGGCGGACCGATCGGCGATGAAACCGACGCCGCAGGCGTCATGGTGCTGCGTCGGGTCGTAGAGCGGAAAACGCTGCATGCCATCACCTCCTCGGG
>CBDUOH010000046.1:0-17112 GCA_965368815.1 uncultured Acidimicrobiia bacterium | reverse complement strand
GACGGTGCATCTGACAACCAACACCGCCTGATCGTCGACCGATTCGTCGCCGCCATCCCCTCCGATGTACCAGCCGATCGCAGGGACATGCTTGAGGCATTCACATCGGTGTTCGTACGACGGATCCCCGAGTCCGATCTTCCGGATCTTGCCCCCGACCAGTTGTACGCCGAGATCGCCGATTTGCTCGACTTCGTCGATGCCAGAGGCAATGCCCCATCCGCGGTCCGGGTGTTCAATCCCACGGTCGAGACCTGCGGGTATGCCGCCCCCGGCACCATCGTCCAGGTCGTCGTCGATGACATGCCATTCCTCGTTGATTCGACGGCATTGGCCATCCTGCGATCCGACGTCGGAATCGCCAGGCACCTCCATCCCCTGATCGGCACGGTTCGCGACACATCGGGCCGCCTTCTGCGGGTTGAACGGGCACGGACATCGGCGTCGACCGAGAGTGTCCAGTTCTTCGAACTCGAGGCTCGCTTGGACGACGCCGCCCAGACCGAGCTCCGTGAACGCATCACACGCGTCCTCAAGGACGTAGCACTTGCAGTGCGCGACTTCGAGCCGATGCGCGGCGCCGTCGGCGAGATGATCGCTTCGGCGAAAGCGAGCGTGTCACGGTACGGATATCAGGAGATCGAGGAAACGGTCGAGTTCCTCGAGTGGCTGCTCGACGACAATTTCGTGTTCCTCGGGTACAAGGTGTACGACGTCAGCGAGGTCGACGACGAGCTGATGATCAAGGCCCGTGTCGAAAGCGGGCTCGGCTTGCTGTCGCCCAACGGCCTCGAACAGCGGGCCGTGCGGATGGCCGATCTCCCGAACTACGTGCAGGATCGGTACTTCGGTGGCGATCTCGTGGTCATCACGAAGACGAATCGCCGCGCCACCGTGCACCGTGATGCGCGGATGGATTACATCGGGTTGCGCCAGACCAACGAGGAGGGTCGCACCGTCGTCGAGCTCCGCCTCATCGGGCTGTTCACGTCGAAGGCGTACATGGCGGCTGCGAGCGACATCCCCGTTCTGAGACGAAAACTCAAGTCGATACTCGAGGACCTCGACCTCATCGAAGGGTCACACGACTACAAGACGTTGATCCAACTGTTCGAGAGCTTCCCGAAGGACGATCTGTTCGCCATGTCCGTCGACGATCTCGGGTCGACGATGGGCCATCTGATCGATTCCGAAGAGTCCCAACAGGTGCGGCTCTTCGTCCGGAGGGACTCGCTGAAGCGGTCCGTCAGCGTGCTCGTGACCGTTCCCCGCGACCGCTTCAACGCAGCACTTCGTGAACAGTTGCAGCAGCTCTTCAAGGATGCATTCAAAGCCACGATGATCGACTATCGGTTGTCACTCGGGGAGTCGGGCGACGCCCGGATCCACTTCACGGTCTGGACCGAAGGTGGTACCCCGGTCGAGGTGGACGTGGCGGGGCTTGAGGCCAAGGTCCTGGCGATGGCTCGTACCTGGGACGATCGGGTGATCGAGGCCCTCAACGTCAGGGTCGGTGAGTCGGAGGCGAAACGACTCACGCACAAGTGGGCTTCCAAGTTCCCTGACTACTACCGATCCTCCACGGCGATCGAGCTGACCGTCGGGGACATCCTCCAACTGGAACGTCTGGACTCCACCGGAGTGGAGATCGTGGTGGGTCTCCAGAATGAGACCACGTCCGCCAAGGCGCCGTTGTCGGCCGATCGGCTGACTCGCGTCACGGTCTACCGCAAGGCAGGAAAGCTGCATCTGTCTGCCGTGATGCCGCTGATGGAGCATCTCGGCCTGACCGTCGTGGAGGAGGTACCGACCCGGCTCAAGGGACCCGGTGGCATCTTCATCCACGACTTCGGCGTCCTTGCCCCCGATGGAAGCCAGATCGACGTGACGACCCTCGCAGATCGCATCACCGTTGCCATGGAGGCGGTACTCCGGGGCAACGCAGAGTCGGACTCGCTGCACCGTCTGCTCGTGACGACCGATCTCGGATACAAGGATCTCGCCATCTTGCGGGCATACCGCAACTACTGGCGCCTCGTGACCCCGGCGTTCTCCGTCAGGTACGTCGATGACGCGTTCGCCGCCCACCCTGAGATCGCTGAGAACCTTGTTCATCTCTTCTACGCGAGGTTCGGGGCCGACCACGATGAGGACAACGAACGGGAGATCGCCAAGTCGATCCGCAGGAGTCTCGACGACGTGTCGTCACTCGATGTGGACCGAATCCTCCGAGGGTTCCTCGGGCTGATCCTTGCAACCGTGCGCACGAACATCCGGGTCAAGGGCCGGTCGTCGCTTTCGCTCAAGTTCGTGTCCGAACACGTCCCTGAGATGCCTGACCCCAAGCCGCTCTACGAGATCTATGTCTCGGCACCTGACGTGGAAGGGGTCCACCTGCGAGGCGGCGCCGTTGCACGGGGAGGCATCCGCTGGTCCGACCGCAAGGAGGACTACCGGACCGAGGTACTCGGCCTGATGAAGGCCCAGATGACCAAGAATGTTGTCATCGTCCCGACGGGTGCCAAAGGTGGGTTCGTCATTCGCCGATCCCTCGACATGGCCAAGCCCACCTATGACGAGGTCAAGGCCGGATATCAGATCTTCATCAAGGGGCTGCTCGACATCACCGACACGCGCGTCGGGGACACGGTCAAGGCACCGGCCGATGTCGTCCGGCACGATGGCGACGATCCGTACCTCGTCGTTGCAGCCGACAAGGGCACGGCGTCGTTCTCCGACACCGCCAATGCACTCGCCGCCGACTACGGGTTCTGGCTCGACGACGCGTTCGCATCGGGTGGTTCAGCCGGATACGACCACAAAGCCCTCGGCATCACCGCTCGCGGTGCGTGGGAATCGGTGCGTCGCCACTTCCATGACCTGCACATCGACGTGGACACCGAAGAGATAACCGCGGTCGGGATCGGGGACATGTCCGGTGACGTGTTCGGCAACGGAATGCTGTTGTCCAAGCATCTCAAACTGATCGCAGCGTTCGATCACAGGCACATCTTCATCGATCCGGACCCCGATCCGGCCGCGTCGTGGGAGGAGCGGAAGCGGATCTCGTTGATTCCAAGGTCATCGTGGGCCGACTACGACGCCGCGCTCATCTCGAAGGGCGGTGGGGTCTTCGAACGCAGCCTCAAGACCATCGACCTGACCGACGAGATGCGCGAGGTGCTCGATGTCGATGCTGACACGCTGAGCCCGCACGAACTTATGCGAGCGATTCTCAAGGCCCCGGTCGACCTCCTGTGGAACGGCGGGATCGGGACATACATCAAGGCGAAGTCCGAGAGCTCCGAACAGGTCCAGGATCGGGCGAACGACGCCATCCGGATCAACGGACGCGACGTACGGGCTCGCGTGATCGGTGAGGGAGGCAACCTCGGCGTCACCCAGCTCGGGCGAATCGAATACGCACGATCGGGCGGCCACATCTTTGCCGACTTCATCGACAACTCAGGGGGAGTGCACGCATCCGACCGTGAGGTCAACCTGAAGATCCTGCTCAGGATCGCCGAGGAGAGCGGAAAGATCACCCGAGCCGAACGTGATGTCATCATCGAAGAGGTGTCCGACGATGTCGTGGCAGCGATCCTGAACGACAATTTCCTCCAGGCGCAGATCCTCAGCCAGGAGTCGGCTTCCTCCACGCGGACGATCGAGCAGTACGGGGACCTGATGGACCGGCTCGAACGAGATGGCATCCTCAACAGGGACATCGAGTTTCTCCCGACATCGGAGGAGATGCTCCAGCGTGGTCGCGACGGGATCGGCATGACCCGCCCCGAAATCGCCGTGTTGCTCGCCTATTCGAAACGGTATCTCACCGACCTGCTGGTGCAATCAGAGCTTCCCGAGGACCCACATTTCGAGGCGGACCTGTTCACCTACTTCCCCAAGGCGGTCGCCGAGCGGTTCCCGGGTGAGATCATCCAGCACCCGCTGCGTCGTGAGCTCATCTCCACCATCGTGGCGAACCAGATGCTCAACTCGCTCGGTTCGACGTTCTATTCGCGTATGCGTACCCAGACCGGCGATTCCGCGGCCAGGATCGTCCGAGCGTTCCGCGCTGCCAGAGCCATCACCGGTGCCGCGGGACGTTGGGCCGACATCGAGGCACTTGCCGGAACGGTCTCGCCCGACACGTATCTCGAGTTGCTCAGCGATGTGGACCGTCTCGTTTCGGTGATCACGCGCTGGTATCTGAACCGACCCGAAACGCCATCGACCATCGATGAAGAAGTCGATCTGTCGCTCGACCACTTCGAATCGTTGTCCAAGGGGATGCCGACCCTCGAACCCGCTGAGTGGCGTCAACCGTATGAGGCGGTGGTCGAACACATGCTCGCACAGGGCGTTCCCACCGAGATCGCCGTTCGTCATGCCTACCAACGCGCACTGCGACGGGCTCCCGACATCATCGACCTCGCCCACACATACGACCGGGACGCCCTCGAGGTCGCTGCCATCTACACGAGGATCAGCCTCGAGTTCCGTGTGGACTGGCTCGAGCGCCAGATCAAGAACCTTCCCGGAGCGACGACGTTCGAGCGTCTTGCATCCGAGTCCCTCCGTGACGACCTCCAACAGATGCGACGCGATGTGGTGGCCCAGATCCTGAAGGATTCCGATGGATCGCTCGATGCCCACTACGAACGCTTCCCACGGATGGTGCCACGGCGCGAACGACTCTTTGCATGGCTCGACCGTGATGGGGTGACGGATGTCTCGGCCGGTCTGATCGCTGTGCGCCGTGTGACCCAGATCGCCAAGGGGCGCTAGCGGGTCGATCCCGTGTGCGGAGAACGGTTCAGTGGATCTCGACTTTGCCTGCTGTGCCGTCGACCGAGACAAGTTGCCCGTCGCTGAGCGCATGTGTGGCGACACCGGTGCCGAGAACGGCAGGTACTCCGTGTTCACGGGCCACGATCGCTGCGTGCGACAGAACACCACCGCCGTCGGTCACGAGCGCTCCGATCAGCGGGAACAGGACCGTCCAGGCGGGGGTGGTGACCGGGCACACCAGCACATCCCCGGGGCGGACTTTGGCGAAGTCGCTCTCACCACGAACGATGCGCACGGTGCCGGTGTAGGTGCCCGCTGACCCCGGCGATCCGCGGAGGAGGTGCGCATCGTCCTGTTGCGCGACGTCGGCGGGATACTCATGCGACATGGCCCACAGCAGAGCGCCGTTCAACCGTCGACCTGCAGCGGGCAACCTGGACACGTCGGGAGGCGGCGTCCGTTTGCCGACGAACTTCGGACCGGGGTGCGCGGTCACCCAAGCCCACTCCGACCTCCGTTTCGCCACGATGTCCCGCAGGCGTGAGGGCGAGCTTGCATCGTCGGTATCGGTGAGTGCGTCGACGATCTCGTTCGCCTCGAGGTGGGCTGCATCGTCGCGACGTGCAATCAGGTCCCGTTGCCGTAACCGGGTTCCCGCTTCGAGGAGCCAGCGGCGGGCGAGGCCGGACGGCAGGTTGTCGACGATGATCACGTTGTCCTCCCGCATGGGGTAGATCCATCGTGCGAGTTCGAGTGCCTTCTCCACGTTCTCGCGGTCCTCGGCGGCCATGCCTTCGAGCGCTCGTGACAGTTCGGTCTCGACGGTGGATGCTGCCGGTGCCTCGTGGCTCGACACGAGGAGACGGGTGATGAGCCCTGGCCGCTCGATCAGCGCAGGGCTTCCTGCGTCATACCCCGACGTTCGCCACCCGTTGCGGTCGATCCATTCCTTGAGCCTGATGGCGAGTGCCGGATGCACCGATCCGATGGCACCGACAGGATCGGATGGGTTCGCCAGGAGTGCGGTCCGAGCCTCGTCGTCCGCTGCGAGTGCTGACCGGATGGGATCGAGGTCGCTCGTTGGTCGACTCGCAGGCGAATCGAGGAGGGCCACCGATTGGTCGAAGGTCCAACCAAGCGAGGATTCCATGGTTGTCGCGAACTCGTGGAGGAACACGAAATACGGGACCGCGATGTTGAAGTGGGACTCGGCACCATCGGCCATCACCGCACGGATTGCATCGAGATGCGCCACGAACGAATCCGTGTCGAGGCTGGCGGGATCGATAGCGCGGAGCTCATCGAGCCGGTCCAGGAAGTCCTGTCGCTCAACGTCCGACCAGCGGCGGGGGAGCGTGTCCAAACCTGCCTCCACTGCCGCTTGCGCTGCGCTCATGCGCTTGCGGAGGGCGGGTACCGCCCGGGACGCCAAGCCGAGTACCCATGCAGGTGGTGGTTTCGCCGAAGAGTCGGCGGATCCGATGACGGGATCGGGCCGGACGTAGACCTCACCTCCGATGAGTCGACTCTCGAGACCGTCGATCAGGAGGCCGTATCGGGCGAACACCCGCCCGATTCGATCGCCGGCAACGAGACTCCAGCCGAAGGCCGTGAGTTGTTCGGGGTAGTGGGCCGTGTCCTTCTCCCAGTTCGCCCCGTCGAGGCGGTCTGTCGGCGGTGACGGGAGGGCTGTGATCGGTCGCGCCTGGAGCACAACGACCACATCATCGACGATCGCCCACTCCACGTCCTGCGGGGCCCCTTGGACGGCTTCGATGTCCATTGCGACTCGAGCTATCTGTTTGACCTGGGATTCGCCGAGAGCCTCCACGCCCGAGTCGGATCTTCTGCGTGGAATCCCATCGGTCACATCCCATTCGTCGGGCGTCACGGTTCCATCGGCAACGGCATCGCCAAGTCCCCGGACACCCGAGACCCGTACGGTTGCACGATCGCCCGACACCGGGTCGGCCGTGAAGGCGATGCCGGCGGCTGCAGGGTCGAGCATCGGTTGGATCAGGATTGCCATTTCCGGTCGGGCAGCGCCGCTGTACGCGACCACAGGTGCCGCCATTGCAGATTCGAGTGTCGCGGCAATCGCATCGAGCACACCCCCCACGCCTTCGACACCCAGGGTCGTCGTGTACATCCCGGCGAACGAGGCCGTGGCGCCATCTTCCTCGACAGCAGACGACCGCACGGCGTACGGTCCGGGTCCGAGCATTGCGACGGCACGCTCGACTTCCGATACGACGTGGGGCGGCGCCGGCGTGTTCGGTGGCCATGTCGAGAGAACCTCGACCCCGATCACATAGCCCTCGGGGACCGCAAACCCGTTCTCGGACAATCGGGCGAGGACGGCAGCCTTGGATCCCATTGCATCGGGACCCGCCGAACCAAGGTGATCAGTGTGCATCATCGGTGTCGATGACAGGCAGGTCATCTTGTTCGAGGGCAGAGATCTGGAGCCGCATGGTCCACGAGGCGACGGCTGCCGCTTCCTCGGAGGTGAGTCCGTGTTCCCGGGTGAGTCGATACCACGTCGTCGAACTGGCCATGTTGCGGATGATCACCGCGACTGCCTCACTCTGGCGCTCTCCCAACTGCGGGTGCGATGCCCGGACGAGCTCGAGGATCTTGGCCGTGCGACGGGCTCGTGAGGCTGAGGGTTGGCTCGCGTAGTCGAGTCTCGCGAACGCAGCTGACAACTCCGGGGTTGCTTCCATCGCAAGGAAGTTGGGTCCTATCCGATCGGGGAGTTCGGCCAGGACGGCAGGGATGTCGGTGCCACCGCGCTTCTCCATCTCGCGCCCTGCGTACTCGGCAAGTGCATCGATCAGTCCCTGGCGGTCGCCGAAATGGTTGTAGACCGTTCGAGGCGACACGCCAGCCTTGGCCGCGATGTCTGCGACGGCGAAGTCGAACGAGCCTGTTTCGGTCACATGTCTGGCCAGTGCCAGGACGAC
This sequence comes from uncultured Acidimicrobiia bacterium, assembly GCA_965368815.1. Taxonomy (GTDB): domain Bacteria; phylum Actinomycetota; class Acidimicrobiia; order Spongiisociales; family UBA5794; genus UBA5794. Next base: position 9,352 of record CBDUOH010000046.1, on the reverse strand, counting down.
CGCTTCTTCGGTCAGCTGCTTCTGGCGGTCGCGGAGTGATTCGGTCATGGGGAAATCTTATCACGCATTGCATATGTTGCACACTCTCTGCAATTTGTGTAGTGTCTCTGCAAGTAGTGTGCAAAATGTGCACACCGTGAGCAGGAGGATGACATGACCGACGTACTCGATACGACTGCGGAGGGCTCAGGGATGCTCTCAGTCCCTCGGTTGCGGACAGCTGGACTCGTCGCCCTGATGGGCGCAGTCGTGATGCTTGTTGGGGCAGCGCTGTACTTTGCGGGCGGCGCGGATGCGTGGCTTGCGGTGTCGTCAGGCGACACCGAAGCGTATTTCACCGATGCGGCAGCGAACACCACCGTGCTCTATGCCGGACTCTTCTTCTGGGTTCTTGGAGCAACCACGATGGCGGTCGGTGGAGGGTTGCTCGCCGGGGTCGGGGGTGGGCCCGCAGGCATGGCAGCTCGTTCGACCTACGCGATCGGAGCGGCTGCTGCAGTCGTGGCGTTCCTCGTCCTGGCGGCCTTGGTGAGGTTGGCGGGATCGGGCTCCACGTCGTATGAGCTTGGCGATGTACTCGCCTTCCTCGGGACGACGCTTGACGATGTCGCCACGATCTTCATCATCGGGGTCTCGCCGGTGCTCGTCGGCTTGTCCGGCAAAGCAACCTGGATGCCGGGCTGGCTCAGCGTGTGGGCATGGTTGTGTGGAATCGCAGGTGCGGTCGCGACCCTGGCGATCTTCATGGGGGCGTCCTCGACGCTCGGGTTTGCGCTCGTCCCCATCGGAATCGGTTGGCTCATTGCCGTCGGGGTGTTCTCGATGCGTCGCGCGTGACGCGCCGTGTCGGTGTCCGGCTGAGGGGTCACACTCGGGCCCCTCAGCCAGCCTGCCGAGGGGTGACAGGACGCTCCGACAAACAACCGTTCGTTTGGTAGCATTCCGTTCGGAGGTCTCCATGACGATTGATGCGCGTGCTGAGTTCGAGCAGACCATTGCCGCTGACGAAAAGGTCGAGCCACGGGATTGGATGCCAGACGGCTACCGGTCCACACTCATACGACAGATCGCGCAGCACGCCCACTCCGAGATCATCGGTATGCAGCCCGAGGCGAACTGGATCACGCGGGCGCCGACCCTCCTGCGCAAGGCCATCCTCATGGCGAAGGTGCAGGACGAGGCAGGTCACGGGTTGTACCTCTATTCGGCAGCAGAGACCCTCGGCATCACCCGGGATGAGCTGCAGAACCTGCTGCACACCGGCAAGCAGAAGTACTCATCGATCTTCAATTATCCGACGCTCTCGTGGGCTGACATCGGCGCCATCGGTTGGCTCGTCGACGGCGCGGCGATCGTGAACCAGATCATGCTCCAGGGAACCTCCTATGGCCCGTACGCACGCGCGATGGTGAGGATCTGCAAAGAGGAGAGCTTCCATGCCCGCCAGGGCTACGCGATTCTGATGGAGCTCGCCAAGGGAACAGACGAGCAGAAGGCGATGCTGCAGGACGCCATCAATCGGTGGTGGTGGCCATCGCTGATGATGTTCGGACCCCACGACAGCGAGTCCACCCACACCGAGGAATCGATGGCCTGGAAGATCAAACGGATCTCGAACGACGATCTCCGTCAGATGTATGTCGACCAGACCGTCCCGCAGGCCCACTACCTCAACTGCACGCTGCCCGATCCAGACCTCCATTTCGATGAGGCATCGGGCCACTGGCGGTTCGGCCAGATCGATTGGGACGAGTTCTGGGCTGTGGTGAAGGGCAACGGTCCGGCCAATCGTGAACGCATCGCCCACAAGCGCCAGGCGTGGGACGACGGCGAATGGGTCCGCGCCGCGGCGACGGCCTATGCAGACAAACACGCCCACCGCCCGGCACGGGTCGCCTGAGGTGATCCGATGAGCTACGACGTTCCCGTTGTCCCCGGAGAAAAGCCCGACGAGGTGGCACTCGACAGTGGTCACGATGGTGGGTGGCAGCTGTGGGAGGTGTTCGTCCGGCCCCGCCGTGGGCTCTCCTACACCCATTGTGGGTCGCTCCACGCACCCGATGCCGAAACTGCGATGCTCAACGCCCGTGACGCGTACACACGTCGAGGTGACACCGCGGCGTTGTGGGTTGTCCCTTCGACGGCGATCCACGCATCGAGCGACCCGACGGTGATGTTCGATCCCTCCGATGACAAGCCATACCGGCACCCCACCTTCTACGAGATACCAGACGAGGTCGGGCAGCTATGAGTGCGAAGACGGACACGACGAAGGTCGCGTTCCTGATTCGACACGCGGACGACAACCTCGTCCTCGCGCAACGCCTCGGGGAGTACATCTCGAAGGCACCCGATCTCGAACAGGACATCGCCGTGGCCAACATCGGGCTCGACCATCTCGGCGTTGCCATGCACCTGTACAACTATGCAGCCGAGCTCGAGGGAGGCGGAGCCACCGCTGATCGTTACGCGATGCTGCGGAACGAACGTGAGTACACGAACGCGCTCCTGGTCGAGCAACCGCACGCGGACTTCGGGCATCTGATCGCCCGATCCTTCTTCTTCGATGTCTATCAGACGTTGCTGTGGCAGGAGCTCTCCGGCGACGACGATGAGCAGTTGGGCGGCATCGCGGCACGGGCGCTGAAGGAGGCGACATATCACCTCAGACATTCCCGGGCGTGGGTCGTCCGGCTCGGTGACGGAACGGACGAGAGCCACGCGCGGATGCAGGATGCCGTGGACCACATGTGGCGGTTCACTGCCGAGCTGTTCGAGGATGTCGAGGGATACGGCCCGGCGATGTCGCGGCATCACGCGGCGTTCTTGGCCAGGGTCAACGAGATCATCGAGGAGGCAACCCTGGTCCTTCCGAGCGATCCATACCAGGCAACGGGTGGACGCGCCGGGCGGCACACCGAGCACCTCGGTCACATGCTTGCCGAGATGCAGTGGATGGAACGCAGTTATCCGGGGGCTTCGTGGTGACCGCCGCCACGATCTCGGAAGCGGACATCCGCGAGATGCTCGATGCTGTCGTCGACCCCGACATCCCGGTTCTGACCATCGCCGAGATCGGCATTCTGCGTGACGTGCTCATCAGTGACGACGGTCACGTCGAGGTGGGAATCACCCCGACATACTCGGGATGCCCCGCACTGGCGGTCATGGAAGAAGACATCGTCACGGCCCTCGGGCAACACGGTCTGACCGACGTCGCCGTGGTCGTCCGACACGCACCCGTGTGGACAACCGAGTGGATGTCGGACACAGCCAAGGAGAAGTTGCGCTCGTTCGGCATCGCACCTCCGGATTCGGTCCTGGCCATCGTGCCCGAGGTCCTGTGCCCACGGTGCTCGTCGAGTGGTGTCGCCAAGGTTTCCGAGTTCGGCTCGACGTCGTGCAAGTCGCTATGGGTGTGCACGTCATGTGGCGAGCCGTTCGACTATTTCAAGGCGATCTGATGGCGGGCGCCGAGTTCCACACGGTGAAGATTGCTTCGATCGAACCCCTGACCGATGACGCCGTGTGCGTCAGCCTCAGCATCCCCGAGGAGCTGCGAGACCGGTTCGTGCACACGCCCGGCCAACACCTGATCTTCCGATCGACGGTGAACGGGGAGGATGTCCGACGCAGCTACTCGATCTGCACGAGATCAGGAGATGCCTCGCCTGCCGTCGGCATCAAGCGGCTCGACGGGGGCGTGTTCTCCGGGTTCGTCCACGACGGCCTTCGACCCGGTGATGACATCGAGGTCACGCCACCGACCGGGGACTTCACCATCGCTCCGGATCCCTCCCACCGCAATCACTATGTCGCCGTGGCGGCGGGCAGCGGCATCACGCCGGTGCTGTCGATGATCCGGTCTGTCCTGGCCGCCGAAGCTGAAAGCACGTTCACACTGGTGTACGGCAATCGCACCGGGCAGTCGGTGATGTTCCTTGACGACCTCGACGAGCTGAAGGGGCGTTACCCCGATCGGTTCATGCTGTTCCACGTCCTGAGCCGTGAGTCGAACAACATCCCGATCCTCGAAGGAAGAATCGATGGTCCCAAGATCGAGCGGATGCTCGACACGTTGATCGACGGTCCCTCGGTGTCCGGGTGGTATCTGTGCGGCCCGCGGGGCATGGTCGAAGATGTGCGCGCGGTGCTCGCAGAACGGGGGATCGACACCGCACGTGTGCACGACGAGCTGTTCTACGCGGGTGAGGTGACGGCATCGACCGTCGCACAGGATGATGAGGTCGGCTCGACCGTCCGATTCACGTTGGGTGGTCGGACGTCGACGGCAACGGTCGCTCCGGACGGCAAACCGATCCTCGATCATGTGCTGGCGATCCGACCTGACGGTCCGTTCTCGTGTCGGTCGGGCGCGTGCGCGTCGTGCAGGGCCAAGGTGACGGTGGGGGAGGTCGTGATGGAGCGCAACTGGAGTCTCAGTGCCGAAGAGGTCGCTGCGGGGCAGATCCTGACTTGTCAGGCGCACCCGGTCAGCGAGGTCGTTGAACTGACCTACGACGTATGAGCCGGCTGACCCGAGACGACATCATCATCGGAGCCGGGAAGCGGTTCGGGACCTTCGGGTATCACGGGACTTCGATGCGCGACCTCGGCAACGACCTTGGCATCCTCGGGTCGTCGATCTACGCCCACGTCGGGGGCAAACACGATCTGCTCGTGGCGGTCGTCGAGCGGGCGTCCGACCTGTTCGATGCGTCGGCAGATGCAGCTCTGTCGCTGGATCTTGGTCCGACCGAAACGCTGAGAGCGCTGATCGCCGGTCACATCGACGTGCTCGTGGACTACGCATCGGAGGCGCGGACGTTCCTCAACGAGGCAGGTTTCCTCGACGAGGACGATCGGAACAGGGTGACCAAGGCACGGGACGGGTATGAGGCGGTGTTCCGCTCGACCATCCAGCGGGGCATCGACGAGGGGGAGTTCGGGTCCGCAGTCGATCCCAAACTCGCCGGCATCTACGCCCTGTCGATTCTCAACGCGATCGAGCGCTGGTACAACCCGGAGGGCGCCCTGACGCGGGAGCAGTTGACCGATGACATGCACCGATTCATCATGGACGGCCTGAGCGGCTAGCCAGTCGTCGGAATGCCGATTGGCGGACCGTGGTTGCCGAGACCAAGGAGGCGCATGCACATGGAACCATTCGACACCGCCACACTCATTCTCCGCCTGGTCCTGGGCATCGTGATGCTCGCCCACGGCGTGAAGCACGCGAGGGGAAGAACAAAGACGAGCCGCTGGTTCGGATCGATCGGATTCAAGAAGCCTGAGCTGCAGTGGCTCGCCTCCTCGGTGACCGAGATCGGTGTCGGCGTGATGTTCATCGTCGGGTTCGGCACGACGTTCGCCGTTGCGGGCACCGTCGGCGTGATGGCAGTGGCGTTCTGGAGCGTGCACCGGATGGCCGGATTCTGGGTCACCGCCCGCCCCGATGAGGGCTACGAGTTCGTACTCGTGCTTGGCACCTCAGCCGTCGTACTCGCGATGGTCGGTCCCGGTGCGATATCGATCGACAACGCGATCGGTTTGGACGTCCTGTTGGACGGATGGATCGGACTGGCGGCAGGTGGGGCTGGGCTGGCGGGAGCCGCCGCACAACTCGCGACCTTCTACAGGCCCGACCGGAACAGAGAGCCTACGTCCTGACAACTAGCGTCGTGAGGAGCCGTAGTTCATGTTGCGGAGACGAGTTTCAACCGTGGCGGCGTCCTCGTGGACCGTGTCCTTCGACAGAACCGAGCGAAGGCGGTCGTTGACCGCTTCGTCGTATTCCTTGTCCTTGCGCCGTTCGGCCGTGTCTCTCTTGAAAAGTTTCATGTCTTTGTATCGGAGTATCGGCGCCAGACCTTGAGCCATCTCGGACGGGTCTCGGCGGCGGGTTCCGCCCGTTGACACCTAGGGATCGAGCCTCGTCACCGTTGCGAATCCCCTCGTATCGAGGGTGGCGATCAAGCAGAAGTCGAATCGGTCGACGTCACAGCACAGGTCCACATCCGCAGGTTTCGCGGACGCCCGGGTGCGGAACCGGTCGGCGGATTCGGAAGCTCTGGCCAACGCCGCGACATCGACGTCGAGCGTGCTCCCGGTGAGAGCTGCCTCGATGTAGTCGGCCGTCAGGTCGTCTTCGACGGCGGGATCGGTGCCGTGACGCCCACTGGCGACGATGGACACCTCTGCGGCTTCGCTCGCAGCGCGGGCCGTTGCGCTCGCGGTGGCGAACCCTGCAGGCAGGACCCGGCTGGCACCGGCTTCCAGCGCGGCCATGACACAGCGCGTGCCTGCCGATGTCCGCTGGATCAGGGTTCGTCCGGTGAGATCGGTGTTCATGATCTCGTACGGGGAGTTGTCGAGCTCGAAGTCGGGCGGTTTCGTACCGAAATCCTCACCGCACAGCAGTGAGTCCGGGTAGGTGGATCGCAGCGCTCTGGCCTCGTCAACCTCCGATACCAGGATGTGGGTGCCGACCCCGTTCGCATGGGCATACGCAGCGGTGCTGAAAGCCCTGAAGGTGTCGATGACGATTGCGACCCCGGTCGCCTCGGCCGCACCGGCAAGGCCGTGTCGTCGGATGATCTGCATGCCGAGCAGTGTGGCAGGGTTCTGAACCGTGTGGTTCGCACCACACGGTTCGGGTCGTCTCGGTAGTGTCGAGGGAACGTTGCGGTTGGGAGGGAGATGGAGAAGCGACATCGGGAGGTGAACGGGAGTTCGATGGCGTTCATCGATGTGGGTGATGGCGAGCCTGTGGTGTTCCTCCATGGCAATCCCACGTCGTCGTACCTGTGGCGAAACGTGATTCCCTACCTGCGGGACGGGTATCGGTGTGTTGCCCCAGACCTCATCGGCATGGGTGACTCGGCCAAGTTGCCAGAGTCGGGGCCGGACTCGTACCGGTTCGTTGAGCACCGCTCGTATCTCGATGCGCTTCTCGATGCACTCGATCTCGGGGACCGCGTGACGCTCGTCGTACACGACTGGGGTTCCGGGCTCGGGTTCGATTGGGCGAACAGGAACCGTGACCGCGTTGCCGGTATCGCGTACATGGAAGGGATCGTTCGGCCCGTGACGTGGGCTGATTGGCCAGAGGGGGCGCGACGGATCTTTCAGGCGATGCGATCCGAGGCAGGGGAGTCCATCGTGCTCGACAAGAACGTGTTCGTGGAACGGATCCTGCCGGCCTCGATGATCCGCGACCTCGCCGACGCCGAGATGGCCGAGTACCGGCGTCCATACGTCAACCCGGGCGAGGATCGGAGACCGACCCTCACGTGGCCCAGGCAGATACCGATCGACGGGGAACCCCGTGACGTGCATGAGATCGTGGACGCCTACGGCACATGGTTGGCGTCGAGCCCGGTTCCGAAGCTGTTCATCAATGCCAACCCGGGCTCCATCCTCACCGGACCACAGCGTGACTTCTGCCGCACGTGGCCGAACCAGACCGAGGTGACCGTGGCTGGGCTGCACTTCATCCAGGAGGACTCACCCGAACAGATCGGCCTGGCGATCCGGGGCTGGCGGGACACGTTCGTGTAGGCGCCCCGTAGCGGCCGTTCCTTCGCTGCCGAGCCGGTTACCCTCCGCCGATGCCAACCCCGATCTCCTTTCTTTCCGATTTCGGATACGACGACGAGTTCGTCGGGGTGGTGCACGGTGTCATCGCACGGATCGCCCCGTCGGTCCGGATCCTCGACATCACCCACGGTGTGGGTCGCGGCGATATCCACGGCGGAGCGCTCGCACTGACACGGGCGGTCCAGTTCATGCCCGATGGCGTGTTCCTCGCGGTGGTCGACCCCGGCGTCGGAACCGAGCGTCGGGCGATTGCGGCCCGCACACCCATCGGCTACTTCGTCGGACCCGACAACGGACTGCTCGCACCCGCCGTGGCGATGGTCGGTGGCGCGGACCTGTTTGTGTCCCTCGAAGACGAACGCTTCCGGCTGCCGTCACAAGGAGCAACGTTCCACGGACGGGACGTCTTCGGTCCTGCCGCAGCGGTCCTGGCCGGGGATCAGGCCGACATCACCGATCTCGGACCGGTGCTCGAACCCGATTCGATCTCACCGTTGCTGATCCCGCTTGCAGAGCCGGGCCCGAACGACTCCATCAAGGCCGCTGCGCTGTGGATCGACACGTTCGGGAACATCCAGTTCAACATCGGTCCCGACGATCTGGCTGGTCTGGGTCTGTCGCCTGGGGACGACGTGATGGTGGGGATCTCGATGCAGAACTTCAGGATCACCTGGGGCGAGTCGTACGGATCCGTCGAGGAGGGAGAGGCGGTCATCCACGTCGATTCACATGGCCAGATCGCGCTCGCGGTCCGCGGTGGTCGCGCCGACGACGACTTCCCTGTCTCCGTGGGAGACCCCGTCTCATTCGCAAGCCCTCGCGGTGGCAACCGCATCAACCTCGAGATCGTCCCCAGTTAGCCGGCTTGTCCTTCGATGGTGATCGCATGGGTCGCCTCCGCCTCGGTGACCGGCGTGAACCCCTGCGTGAGGTAGAAGGCGTGCGCCACCGGGTCCGTGGTGCGGAGCCGAACCCGACGGAACCCTTGGGCGTGTCTGAGGCATGCTGACACGAGTTGTGCTCCGATGCCTTGTCGCCGATGACCCGGAAGAACGTAGAGGTGTCGCAACCGACCGATGGTCGGGTCCTGTGCATACGGGTCGACGTTGAGGCCACACATCCCGACCGTGAGCTCGTTCGCGAGCGCCAACAGGAACACCTCGCCAGGACCATCGAAACGATTGATCCCCGCCGCCCACTCCTGAGCGGTCCGCTCGACGAAATGGAATCCCTCCGCCGTGGCAGCGGTCGCGAGCGTGTCGAGGGGTGGCGCTTGATCGGAAGGGTGGGCAACGATGCGGATCACCACGCCATCGTAGGGAGCACCGCAGGCGGACCATCGTGCCCCGTACCCGAGTCGGCGAGCACGGGAAAAGAAGGGTTACGACTTCCTTGTCGCCCGGTGGGTATTCCGTATCTTGGAAGAGGAATGTGGACTCGGATCGTTGGTGTGTCACTTGTCCTCGCATGTGCGGCGGGGTGCACCACTTCGTTCGACACATCAGCAACCGCCCCGACGCTGGTGCGGTCCACCACCACGAGTTCCGAGTCCTTGTCCGACACGTCGACCACGACGACCTCGACGATTCCCGATCGCATGTCCGAGGTCCAGGCCATCTTCGAGGATCTCGAGCATCGCCGTCTCCGGGCCATCCTCGACCAGGACGAGGACGCCTATCGGTCGGTCTTCGCCAACGAGTACTACGAGGAAGCCTCGATGGTCGTCTTCAACGAGGTCACCGTCCTCGACCCG
>CBDUOH010000045.1:0-17402 GCA_965368815.1 uncultured Acidimicrobiia bacterium | reverse complement strand
GGGTCGGTTCGGGAACCGTGTGGAAGTGGTCGTAGACCCAACCTGACTCGAAACCGAGCCGCTCGGCTCGCTTGGCGACCCCCAACATCGTCTGCCAGTGATCGGACTGCGGCACGTCGATCAGATCGACCCGCCATCCTTGCGGGATGAATACTCCAAATTTCATGGTGACGACTCTAGATGGGCGGTGGCGGGCTCGCGACCGTCACCGGGCCGCGAGCTCGAGAACGAGGCGGGCTACGTCGTCGGGTGCCTCGTCGGCCAATGCGTGGCCGACGCTCGGGATGACGACGACCTCGCTGTCCGGCAGCGCGTCGATGATCCTGTCGGCTCGGTCGATCGGCACCATGTGGTCATCCGACGCGAGCAGCACGGCGACGGGAACATCGATTGCACGCGCCGCCTCCAAGCCTGAGCCATACGTGTTGCAGGCTTCGAGATCCAACGCAAATGTCCCTGCCGGCAGACCCGCCGAGACCTCGCGGTGAGCCTTCACCACGTCCGGGTGGTCTCGGGAGAAGGATCGCGAGTGGCCCCAGGCGGCGACGATGTCGGCTGCACGAGCGGAGCTTTCCCATGCTGCTGCGAGCAGCTGGTCAGAAACACGCAGCGGAAAGCCTGTAGCTGCCAGAACGATACGTGCCACACCGGTCAGCCGACGCTGCCCGATCGACAGGGCTATCAACGACCCCATCGAATGACCGACCAGCACCGCATCGCCGAAGTCGTTGTCCTTGAGGTACGTTTCGACCCAATCCGCAAGCCCATCGATCGTCTTGGGGTGTGGCGTTTCGTTTCCTGCACGCCCGGGAAGATCCGGAGCTGCCCACCGGACCCCTGCCGCCGACACCCGGGCGCCCACGCCGTCCCAGATCGCAGCTGTGTCACCTGCGCCATGGATCATCACCACCGACCGATTCTCAGACATCGACGCTCCGCGCCACCCCAGCGATGGCACCACGGGTCATCGACGAGAGGATTCTCACCAGCTCATCGTCGCCGAAGCCCGACGCCGACATGGCGTCGGCCGATCCGCTGCTCAGACGCCAAGCGGCATCGGTGGCCAGCCGTGCCACCTCGACAGGAATGGTCGGGTGCACGGCGACCATCGCCGAGGCAAGCGCGTCTCGATACGTTGCCCGGTTGGATGCGGCCAACGCCTGATACTCCTCCGGGAGGAAGCGAAGGTCCTCGATCAGGAGCGTGAACTCGGCCCGGTGACTCACCGAAAGCCGCACATGGGTGTCGACGAGCAGGTCGAGCGCTTCAGCGGGCTCCAAGGTTGCGGCCTTGTCGATGCCTTCCTTGAGCATCATCCAGATCCGGTCGAGCACGGCGATGAGAATCTCATCCTTGCCTGCAAAATGTCGATAGACGCCCGGACCCGTGATACCGGCGGCTGCGCCGATGTCGTCGATACCCGTGGCGGAGAAACCGTGCTCGTAGAAGAGCTGGGTCGCGACCGCGATGATGCGGTTTCGCCTGGCCCGACCGCGTTCGGTCGTCGGTCCATATGTGTACTCGGCTTGCTTCATCGTCAGAAACCCACGGCCTCGGCCAGCCGGTCCCGATAGTGATCGACGGAACCGAAAAGGAGCGACGTCGACTTGGCCCGCTTGAAGTACAAGTGAGCATCGTGCTCCCACGTGAACCCGATACCACCGAGTACCTGGATCGTGTCACCCGCGACCTGGATGTATGCGTCTGAACAGACAGAACGAGCGAGCGGAACGGCGATGGCCGATTCAGTCGGGTCCTCGAAGGTGACCGCAGCGTGCCAAGCTGCCGACCGAGCGTGTTCCACCGCGACGAGCATGTCGGCGCACATGTGCTTGACCGCCTGGAATGAGCCAATGGCACGGCCGAACTGGAAACGCGACTTGGCGTACTCAACCGACATCTCAAGACACCTCTGTGCCCCTCCCACCTGCTCGGCTGCAAGGAGCACGGCCGCAACATCGACCGCGCGTCGGACTGCTGCCGCCGAATCCGGGATCACATCGCTGTCAGCGAGCGGTACCTCCTCGAATGTGACCGTCCCGAGGGGCCTCGTGGCATCAAGCGCGGCAGTCGGTTCGACGGACACACCATCGGCAGTCGACGACACCACGGCAAGCGCAGGCACGCCTTCGATGTCAGCGACCACCACGAACTTCGAAGCCGATGTGGCATCGGTGACGTAGCGCTTGGTCCCCGACAGCCGCCAACCTTCGGTGCCCCGGGTGAGATGTGTGCCACCTCCCCCGATATCTGCGTGCGCTGATTCGAAAACCGCAAGCGTCGGGATCACGACACCGCTGGCCATGTCGGGGAGGTGACGTCCTCGTTGTGCTTCGTCGCCGGTGGCGAGCACAGCCGAGCTCGCCACGACCGACGAGAGGAACGGCACCGCACCGACAACACGACCGAGCTGTTCGGCCACGACAGCAACGTCGGCGAGCGACATGCCAGCACCGCCATCGGCCTCGGGGATGTGGAGACCGACCACACCCATGTCGGTCAAAGCAGACCAGAGCGCTGCGTCGAACGCAGAATCAGTCGTGGACATCTCCCTGACAGCGTCCAGATCGACGGTTTCCGACAGCATGTCACGGAGGGTCGAAGCAAGCATCGACTGCTCGTCGGACCGCACGAACGAGACAGCTTCCGCAGGATTGTCAGCCACGCGGCACATCCTTCCAAGGCAGATCTTTGTCGACCCGCGGCTCCCCCGGCAGCCCGAGCACGCGTTCGCCGAGGATGTTGCGCATGATCTCTGATGTTCCGCCTTCGATGCTGTTGGCTCTGGCCCGCAGGAACTGGCGCTGCGCGCTGAGTTCCCTGTCGGCCATCCGAGTGTCGTACACAGTCGGCTCGAGTGTGTATCCCTCGGGGATCAACGCCCCTTCGAGCCCCATCAGGCCGACGGCGAAGGCACTCACCTCCTTGTTGAGATCTGCCCACGCCAGCTTTCCTGTCGATCCCTCCGGGCCGGGGATCCCTGCGGACATGTTCTCGGTGGCCCGGATCGCCGTCAGACGCATCGCTTCGACTTCGGCCCACAGTCTCGCCAACTCCCTGCGATCGGACACCGAACCCGAACCGTGCTCCCGCCACGTGTCAACGGCCATGCCGATCGTTCCCGTGCCTCGAGGGACGGTGTTCCCACCGATTGCCACCCGCTCGTTCATCAGGGTCGTCATCGCGACCCGCCAGCCCGCGCCGACGTCGTCGATGCGATAGCTGTCAGGTACCACGGCGTCATCGAAGAACACCTCGTTGAATTCGGCCTCGCCCGTGATCTGGTACAACGGACGGACATCGACACCTTCACCCTTCATGTCCACGATGAAGTAGGTCAGTCCCCTGTGTTTCGGTTGATCGGGATCGGTCCTGGCCACGAGCATGCCCCAACTCGACAGGTGAGCAAGTGTGGTCCACACCTTCTGTCCGTTGATCACCCACTCGTCCCCATCGCGTACAGCTCTCGTTGCGAGGCCGGCTACATCCGATCCTGCACCCGGTTCGGAGAACAACTGGCACCAGACCTCATCGACCGTGAACATCGGACGCAGCCACTTCTCCTTCTGCTCCGGTGTGCCATGGGCCGCCAATACGCCTGCCCCCATGCCGATGCCGATGATGTTTGCCCGCCTGTTCCACATCGGGGCACCGGCATCGTTGAGTCGTCTCGTGACGAGCTCTCGGTAGCGAGGTGATACCGCGAGCCCACCAAACCCCTCTTCATAGTCAGGCCAGGCCAAGCCGAGGTCGTACTGGGCGCCCCAGAAATCCTTGGGATCGGTCGTCTCGACGGGATGGTCGGTGAGGAGCCGGCCCAGGGCGTCTTCGATGCGCGCACGTTCCGTTGCGTCGCTCATGTCGATGACCCGCTCGCGTGGTCATCCTGCATGACGACAAGCGTCAACGTGTCGGCGACCATTGCCGGGGTGTCGGAACCCTCGATCTCCATCACCATGCCCTGCGTGATGAGGTAGCGTCCCGGCGAGCGCTCCGCGAAATCCTTGAACGTGACCACGAGACGGATCCGACTCCCCACCTTGACCGGATTGAGGAAACGGACCTTGTCGGTCCCGTAGTTGAGGACCATCTGAACTCCCTCGGGAACGACAAGCGATCCTTCGCCCAGGTACGGGAGCAGCGAGAGCGTGAGAAAGCCGTGTCCTATGGTCGATCCGAACGGACCTTCGGCGGCAGCTTCGGTGTCGACATGAATCCACTGGTGATCGAGCGTGGCGTCGGCGAAAGCGTTGATACGATCCTGATCGATCAAGAACCATTCGGAGCGGTGGGTTTCCTGACCGAGGTAGGACGGGATCTCATCGAACGGTACGTAGCGCAAGTGACCCTCCGTGGTCGTAATGTGAACGACAGTTTACATCAGCCGAAGCCGAGCAAATCTTCCGGGAGGCTCGGCGATCGAAGAAGGAAACACGATGGACATACTCGGCAAGGTTGTGGTTGTCACAGGGGCTGCGAGCGGCATCGGCGAGGCACTGGCACGACGTTGCGCCACCGAACGCGCAGCCGCCGTGGTCGTCATCGACATCGATGAAGCCGGTGCCGGGAGGGTGGCTTCCGACATCGGAGCAACTGCGAGCGCGGTGGTCCTCGACGTGTCCGACGACGATGCAACCCGACAGGCGATCTCTGACATCGAACAGCGCCACGGTCGAATCGACATCTTGTTCCTCAACGCCGGAATCGCAACCGCTGGCTCCGTGGATGCCTCAAACGATGCGTGGCAACGAACCTGGGACGTCAATGTCATGGCCCACGTTTTCGCAACCCGATACGCAATACCCGGCATGCTCGAGCGGGGTTCGGGCTACATCGTCCACACAGCTTCTGCAGCGGGTCTGCTGACAAACATCGGTGCTGCACCGTACTCGGTGACCAAGCATGCCGTGGTGGCACTCGCCGAGTGGCTCTCGGTCACATACGGGAACCGAGGCATCAGGGTTTCGGCGCTGTGCCCACAGTTCGTCGACACGCCGATGCTCGACGTGTTCGCAGGCGATTCGACCGAGATGCAGGAATGGGTGCGAGGAATCGCGCTCGATGCCGATGAGGTCGCGGATGCAGTGGTCGAAGCGATCGCTTCGGAGCGTTTCCTCATCCTCCCGCATCCCGAAGTCGCCACGTTCTTCGAACGGAAGGCCACAGACTACGACCGATGGATTGCGGGCATGCAGAAGCTGCAGGCAACCATGGGATCGGTCAGCGACCGATAGCGAACACAGCCTTGCCCCGGACCGTGCGCGAGGCCAGCGCCTCATACGCGTCCTGGTACTCGTCAAGGCTGAAGGTCCGGGTGATGCGGGGGGCAAGCCGACCGTCGCGAACCATGTCGAACATCTCGCGCACGTTCGCGGCACTGTCCTCTGGCTGGTGCGCGAGGAACGAGCCCCAGAAGACGCCGACGATGGACGCACCCTTGAGCAACGGCAGATTCAACGGGATTGAGGGGATCGAGCCACCGGCAAACCCGATCACCAGGTATCGCCCGTTCCATGCGATGGACCTGAACGCGGGTTCGGCGAGGTCGCTGCCGACAGGGTCATAGATCACGTCGGGTCCGTGCCCTGCCGTGATCTCCTTCACACGCGTTCTGAGATCCTCGGTCGCGTAGTTGATTGTTTCGGTCGCTCCCAGCGTCCGACAGAACCGGAGCTTCTCGTCGGAACTCGCCGCGGCGATCACGCGAGCACCCATCTGTGCACCTATTTCGACCGCGGCCGAGCCGACGCCGCCCGCCGCTCCGAGTACGAGGAGGTACTCGCCGGGGGCAAGGTTCGCTCGCTGCTTGAGTGCGTGATACGACGTTCCGTACGCGACGATGAGCGACGCGCCGACATCGTATGGGATGTCATCGGGGAGCCGCACACATGCGGTTTCATCGACCACCCATCGCTCGGCGAACGCCCCGATCTCATTGAACGCTGTCACCCTGTCGCCGACTGCGACCTGTCGCACCCCGTCCCCGATCGCGGACACCACACCGGCACCTTCGAACCCGGGAACAAAAGGTGGCTCTGCCTTGACCTGGTACAGGCCCTGGATCGTCAACAGGTCCGGGAAATTGAGGCTTGCGGCATGCACGTCGATCGCGACCTGGCCCCGTGCGGGTTGAGGATCGGGAACGTCGACGACCGAGAGCTTCTCGGGTCCCCCAAGCTCCGTACACACAATCGCTTTCACGAAGCGACCTCGAACAGTCCCGCAGCGCCCTGGCCACCGCCGACGCACATCGTGACCACCACGTATCGGACACCGCGGGCTCGACCCTCGATCAGCGCGTGCATCACCATGCGAGCTCCGCTCATGCCGTACGGGTGCCCGATCGAGATGGCACCGCCGTGCACGTTCAGCTTGTCGTTCGGAATGCCGAGCTCGTCCCGGCAATAGATCACCTGCACGGCAAAGGCCTCATTCAGTTCCCACAGCCCGATGTCGTCGACCGACAGACCAGCGTTGGCCAGCAGCTTGGGAACGGCGAACACCGGTCCTATTCCCATGATCTCGGGATCAACGCCCGCAACGGCCATCCCGCGGTACCACCCCATGGGTGCGAGACCCCGCGATGCAGCGACATGCTCGTTGACCACCACGAGCGCACCCGCACCGTCCGAGAGCTGGCTGGCGTTGCCGGCCGTGATCGTTCCACCCGAGACGGGAGGGAGTCCTGCCAAGCCGTCCATCGTGGTACCGGGCCGGTTGCCTTCGTCGGCCGTCAGCGTGACTTCTTCCAGCGACGTCTCCCCGGTGTCCCTGTTGACGAGTTGCTTCATCGCCGTCACCGGCACGATCTCGGCATCGAACGCACCGGCCGCTTGGGCTGCCGCTGTGCGTTCCTGTGACTGGAGGGCGTATTCGTCCTGTGTTTCCCTGGTGATACCGAACCGCTCGGCGACGACCTCGGCTGTCTGGAGCATCGGCATGTACGCGGCGGGATGCAGCTCGATCAACGCCGGGTCGACCATGCGGAAGGTGTTGGTGTGCTCATTCTGGGCCAGGGAGATCGACTCAACACCACCGGCGACGACCACATCCATCCCGTCGTACATCACCTGCTTGGCTGCCGTGGCCACTGACATCAGCCCCGACGAACACTGCCTGTCGATCGTCATACCGCCGACTGAGGTGGGCAACCCGGCTGCAAGCGCGGCAAGCCGACCGATGTTGGGGAACTGTGTCCCCTGCGGCATTGCACAGCCCATGATCACGTCATCGACGTCGGCATCTTCGATACCGGATCGCTCGATTGCGGCGCGGATCGGGACTGCGGCAAGGCTGGGTGCCTCAAGGTTGTTGAATGCTCCGCGATACGCCTTCCCGATGGGAGTCCGCGCTGCTGAGACGATCGCTGCTCGTGTCATCATGTCATCCTTGTCCCGGGTTGCCACCCGTCGCCCTGCCGAGGAACTTCATCGTCTGCTCGTTGCCGCTCATGAGTTCCTGCTGTCCCTCCGTGTCAAGCACGGTGTCGAGGTTCGCGGCGATCATCTCGGGCGTCCGGTCCCCAGGTTCGAGGAAGACACCCTGGGTCTCGAAGATCCTGGCTGCCGCATACACGCCAGCCCCGGCCGCGAGGATCATCCCGTTCGGGGCGTCCTTGCTGACAAGGAACAGGACGCCCGGAGTCACTTCCTCCGGCTTCAGGAGCTCCTTCGCCTCATCGGGGAGGAGCTCGTCGGTCATACGAGTATGTGCAACAGGCGCAAGAGCATTGACCCTGATGTCGTACTTGGCGCCTTCGGCCCTGAGGGTGTTCATCAGACCCACAACACCGAGTTTCGCTGCGCCGTAGTTGGATTGTCCGAAGTTGCCATACAGCCCGGAGGACGATGACGTGACCACCACCCGTCCGTAGTTCTGCTCACGCATCTGACCCCAGACGGCCTTGGTGCAGTTGGCAGTGCCGGTCAGGTGGACCGCGACGACGAAATCGAAGTCGTCCATGGTCATGTTCGCAAACGACTTGTCACGGAGCACACCTGCGTTGTTCACGAGCACATCGACACGGCCCCACCGGGCGATGGCCTCGGCGACCATGGCATCGACCGCATCTCGATCCGTGACGTCGGCGGCATTCACGATTGCCTCGCCGCCCGATGCTTCGATCTCTGCAACGACGGATTCCGCGGCCGTTGTCGAGGACCCTGAGCCGTCGCGCGCTCCTCCGAGGTCGTTGACGACCACTCGGGCCCCCCGCTCGGCCAACGCCAGGGCGTGGGAGCGCCCGAGGCCGTGTCCCGCTCCGGTCACGATTGCTACCTGTTCATCGAACGTAATCATGGACCGGGGACCTCGTTTCATGTGTAGTTCGTGATCGTTCACACTGTACTCCGGGACGCTGGGCGGAATCCCGCACCGCCCCGGGGCATCGGGCCGATCACACGTCAGAACCGCAGGTAGCCACCGTCGATGGTGATGGTGTCACCTGTATGCCACGTGCTGGCATCAGATGCCAGATAGACGGCGATGCCGCCGAAGTCCTCAGGAGTGCCCCATCTGCCGACCGGAATACGAGGCTTCACGTTCGCTTCGAAGCGATCACCCTCGATGAACCCATCGGTCATCCCGGTCACCACCCAACCAGGAGCGATCGCATTTGCACGAATACCGTGTCGGCCGTACTCGACAGCCAGACCCTGGATCAAGGCTCGCACCCCTGCCTTCGTGGCCGCATAGTGCTCGCCTCTCGGAAAGCCCGCATCGGCCGACACCGACGACGTGACCACGAGTGAACCCGTCCCTCTCGGCTTCATGTGTTTGACGGCCTCTCTGAACGTCCAGAACGCACCGTCCATGTTGACCGCGAAGATCTGACGCCACTCCTGGGTGGTCATGTCCTCGAATCGTGTCGAGCCTGCTCCGAGACCCGCATTGGCGAACACGGAGTCAACCTTGTCGAATGCGGCGAGGGTTTGCTCGAAGGCCTCAATGACCTGGGATTCTTCGGACACGTCGACGGTTTGTGCGATGGCCCGTCCCCCATGTTCGAGAATCGTGTCGAGCGCGTCGGCATTCCGGGCTTCATTGCGTCCCCAGATGGCCACGGAGGCACCCGCAGCGGCGAGTGCATCCGCCATCCCGAGGCCGATGCCGTTGTTTCCCCCGGTCACAACCGCAACCTTCCCCGAGAGATCGAACAAGCCCGGCATCGGTGCCTCCATGTAGTCGCTGCATGGCATTGTAGAAGGCTGGGTCCCGCCACGATGGGCCGAACCCAGATGCATCGAGTTCCTCCGGACCGCTTGTACCGTTGCAGAGATGCGAACACCTGTTGTCGTTTTGGTGGTTGTCGTTGCGCTCGCGGCAGCGGGCTGTGACACGCGTCCCGAATCTCCAGCGTTCAACGAGACCACCACGACCACCACCACCCTGCCGGGAACCGACCCTGTCGTCTCGACGACCGTGACGCTTCCCCCACCGGAGATACGCATCACAGGCACGGTGGTTTCCGTGACCGATGGCGACACGGTGCAGATCGACATCGAGGGCACCCAGCACAACGTCCGTCTCCTGGGCATCAACGCCCCAGAGATCGAGGAGTGCTGGGGACAGGAGGCCGCCGTGAAATTGCAGGAACTCATCGGCGGTCAGACGGTGCTCCTGACGAGCGGCCCGGATGAGACCGACTCCTTCGGCCGGCTGCTGCGCTACATCTACCTCGAATCCGAAGAACCCGTCTTCGTCAACTCGGTCATGGTGGAGACCGGAAACGCGGTCGGACTGCAGGATGGATCCGATGTCGCTGCGGCGATCAAGACGTACGAGGCACGTGCGTTCCAGTCGGGATACGGCATGTGGGCCACATTCGCCTGCGGGGATCGCGAAGGAACAAGTGTCGACCGACCGGTCATTCGCGTCGAGGAACTGGTCTACGACCCTCCCGGACCCGATGCCGACGATCTCGCCGGTGAATACATCACGATCGCAAACGAGGGTTACGACGCTGTTTCAATCGGCGGTTGGACCCTCAGGGATGAATCGACATCCAACCGGTTCACTTTCGACGGCGGCGTCACCCTCGATCCCGGAGGAAGTATCACGGTCGTGACCGGTTGCGACGGCGGACCCGCCGGTGCGTTGCATTGGTGCAGCGACCAAGCGGTCTGGTCGAACGGCGGGGACACGGCCATCATCATGGACACGCTCGGGAATGCCGTCGTCTGGTACACGTACACATCCGAGGGCTGAGATGCCACGACCCGGATGCTTCCTAGCGGTTCCGTTGCGCGACGCTCTTCATCTCCATGAACAAGCGGAGATAGTCCGGCCCGCCTGCTTTGGCATTCGAGCCCGACATGTTGAATCCCCCGAATGGCTGCACGCCGACGAGCGCCCCGGTGATCTTGCGGTTCAGGTACAGGTTGCCGGCGTGGAAATCGCGCTTGGCCCGCTCGAGCCGCTGCTGGTCGTTCGAGTACACGCCACCGGTGAGCCCGAACTCGGTCCCGTTGGCGATGTCGAGAGCGTGGTCGAAATCCTTCGCCCTGATCACTGACAACACGGGTCCGAAGATCTCATGCTGGGCCAGTCGCATGTCCGGCTCGACATCGACGAAGATCGTCGGCTCGATGTAGTAGCCGTCGTCTTTTGCAACTGGTTGGCCACCCATGACAAGGGTCGCCTCGTCCTTGCCGGACGCGATCTCGGCCAGCACCGATGCGTGCTGGGCTCCTGAGATCACCGGACCGACTGCGTGATTGTCGATCGCCGGACCGATCGACAGCTTCGAGGCGATGTCAACCACGGCCTCGACCAGCTCGTCGTGGACCGAATCGAACACGATGAGCCTGCTCAACGCCGAGCACTTCTGACCCTGGAAGCCGAAGGCCGAACGAACAGCGTCGGCTGCGGCCTCGGCGATGTCGGCGGTGTCATCGACGATGAGGGCATCCTTGCCCCCCATCTCCATGTAGGCACGCTTGAGCCACCGCTGCCCCTCGTTCACCTTCGCCGACCGCTCCGCGATCCGGAGTCCGACGTCCTTTGAGCCGGTGAAGTTGACGAAACGGGTTCGCGGATGGTCGACCAGCGCGTCGCCGATCTCCCCGCCGGCTCCCGGCAGGAAGTTGACGACACCGCTCGGGAGACCGGCCTCGCTCACGACCTGCATGAATGCCCAGGCGATCATCGGTGTGTTCGAGGCTGGCTTCATCACCACGGTGTTGCCTGCCGCGACAGGGCCCATGACCATGCCGACGGGGATCGCAAGCGGGAAGTTCCACGGTGGGATGACGACCCCGGCACCCATTGGAACGTGGAACGATGTGTTGGTTTCGCCATCGACCTGTACGACATCCACCGGATGGCTGAGCCGTATCGCCTGGTGTGCGTAGTAGCGGCAGAAATCAATCGCTTCGGCCACATCAGCCTCGGCTTCAGCCCAGTTCTTGCCCGCTTCATAGGACTGCAGCGCGGCAAGCTCGAACTTGCGGTCGGCCATGATGTCACCGATGCGATGGACGACTCCGGCACGTTCCTC
The DNA here is from genome assembly GCA_965368815.1 of uncultured Acidimicrobiia bacterium. Lineage (GTDB taxonomy): Bacteria > Actinomycetota > Acidimicrobiia > Spongiisociales > UBA5794 > UBA5794. The sequence continues at coordinate 5,905 of CBDUOH010000045.1, read as the reverse complement.
AGCTGTGCGACGTGACCAGTCGGCGAAGGCCCGCCACGCAGCCTCGAGTGCGTCATCAACCTGCGATCGCGACGCAGATGCAGATGTGCCCACGATTTCGTCGGGTCGTGACGGATTGACGGAAGTGATCGATGCCTTGGTGTCCACCTCGTCAGCACCGATCACGAGGAGCGCGCGTTCGCCCAACCGCGATGCCACAACATCGAGTCCGGCACGGTATTTCGCAGCGTTCGCCTCGACCGAGAAATCGGAATACGGTTCGGGGGCGTATTTCGGCAGCACGAATCCTCCAGTTCGACGACGTGCCCTCAGGGTACGGCAGTCGTCATCGGGAAGTCGACGGAACCCTAACAATTTCGCTGTAGCGTCCTCCCGAACGGCCGATAAAGGAATGCATGGAACGCCAACGTGTACTCGTCATCGAAGATTCGTCCTCGGTCCGACGGCTGATTGAGGTTTGCCTCCGCGCGCTCGATCTTGAGATCAGCGCAGCCGAGGACGGACCCCAGGGGATCGAAGCGATCCATGCCAACGAACCCGACGTGGTGGTGCTCGACATCGGACTCCCCGGACTCGATGGCTGGGAAGTGCTGAAACGACTGCGTTCCGACGAGAAGACGGCACACCTCAAAGTTCTGATTCTCACCGCCCACGCCCAACCCGAGATGGCAGATCGTGCCGCCAAAGGGGGCGCCGACGGATTCATGACCAAACCGTTCCGGCCGGCCGACCTCCGTGAGCAGGTCGAAAAGCTGCTCAACCGGTAGGGTTCCGCACGTCGAACGCGCGAGCGGCGATACCCTCGCGCAATGGCCTCCGCGATCCTCATCGCCAACCCCTCCGCGTCCCAGTTCACTGGTGGCCTTTTCCGCGACGTCGTGACGTCGCTCTCGCAGCGCTACGAGCTCGAGACGCAGTGGCCGGTGAGCGGAGCCGAAACACTTCGCGAGAGCAGAGCAGCGGCCGACCGAAGGGTGGACGCCGTGTTTGCGATGGGTGGCGACGGGGTCGCTCACCACGTCGCGAACGGCCTCGTGGGGTCCGACACAGCCCTCGGACTCATCCCCGCGGGAACAACCAACGTCCTTGCCCGGATCCTCAACATCCCATCGAATCCCAAGAAGGCCGCTCTCGCTGCATTCGAGCCCCAGCCAACCAGGGTTGCGGCAGTCACCGGTGCCACGTCATCGGGCACCATCGAACGCATCGCCACGTTCTCGGTTGGGGTCGGCTTCGATGCCGCAGTGGTGGAGGAAGCCGAACGGAAGCCGTACGCCAAACTCCGATTCGGTGGCATCCACTATGCACGCACCGCAGTCGGACGCCTGACCGCGGATTGGCGGAACAAACTCCCGAATCTGCGTGTCGAAGCACTGGGAGAGTCCTTCGATGCCGTCGCCGCCCTGACGCAGGTGCACGACCCGTACACGTACTTCGGGCCAGTGGCGCTCCACATCACGGATGAGCCACCAGACGGCCTCGCCACGCTCGCTGTCAACGAACTCGGGTTTCGGAAGGCAACAGGGCTCGTCGGTCGCGCTGTGTTCAACCGGAGCCACACCGATCGTGACGGAGTCCACCTCTGGACCGGGTACGACGAGATCACCATCACTGCCGAGCCTGCCGCTCCCTTCCAGGCTGATGGGGAGCTGCTCGGATCCGCCCTTTCGCTGACCATCCGGCCGCTCGACGACGGGTTGCTGGTTCTCAGAGATCCGAGCTGACTGTGCCGGCTCCACTGGGGTCCGCGTCAGCATCGCTGCCCGGGTCGACCGCACCGGATCCTCGGGGCGGAACGAGCGTGACGTGCTGGTAGGGGATCTCGATGCCTTCGCGGTCGAGCCGAGCCTTGATCCGTCTGAGGAACTCCCGCTTGACTTCCCAACGAGCATCGGTCGTGAGCGTCATGAGCACCCGGATGTCTATCGCTGAGTCCCCGAGCCGGTTGACACCGAGCATCTTCGGGGGTTCGAGGAATCGCGACTGCCATTCCTCGGTCGTGGCAAGCGTCGTCGCCTCGTCGGTGATCACGTCAATGGCACGCTCGATGTCGGTGTCGTAGGCGACGGAGATGTCGACAACGAGTCGAGAGAACTCGGAGGTCAGGTTCGTAGCGACCTTGATCTGACCGTTCGGCACGTAGTGGCGATTGCCATCGAGATCCCGAAGCACGGTGGTGCGGAGCTTGATGCCCTCGACCGCACCGCTGACACCAGCAACGGTCACGACATCCCCGATCGAGTACTGGTCCTCGACGAGGATCAAGAATCCTGCGATGACGTCGCGCACGACATCCTGGGCACCAAAACCGACCGCCACACCGACGGTGGTCCCGACCGCCACAAGCGGTGTCATGGGAATCCCCCAGACCCCCATGATGGTCAGCACGACAACGGTCCACAGGCCAAGCGACAGCACAATTCGCATCACATCGGCGATCGTGGCCAGCCGCTGAGCCCGCTCCCGATCAGCGCCATTGTCGGTCTCATTCAGTTGCGCATCGATCCTGGACTCCCACCGACCGATGGCGGACCTGAGGAGGCGGCGAACCACGACGGCGCCGACGAGCACCACCAAGGAGCCCACAAGCGCACCGGCGTTGTCCGACCAGAATCCCTGCAAGCTGTCGTTGATCGATTCCCACACGTCTAATCAGCCATCCCTTCGAGTGTTCGATACCGGATCTCGGCTGCGGTCACACCCAACGATACGAATGATGCCATGGCAAGCGCCGCATCCGGTCCATGTGCCGACCCGTCAACCCGGGACAGCGTCGCCCAAAGGCGATTCGCCTCGTTCGCGACATCCGAAGCAATCCGATTGGTCGCTGACCGCTTGATGTCGAGGCGTCGTGCGAGCGCGGCTTCCAGCTCTCCCGTCGACAGATCGACGGATTCGGTCCCTGCAGCAACGGTCGTGACGATCTCTGGATCGCTGTACCCGTCCATCAGGAGATGGAGCCGCAGGCTCTCGACCACCATCGGCCCGCTCCCGTCCAACCGATCAGCCTTGTTCAGCGCGAACAGCATCTGTTCCGCATAGCGGCTGAGCGGTCGGATGAACTCGTCGTGGACCATGGCATCGGCGTACTTTTCGGGATCGAGAACCCAAACCACGGCATCGACGACGCTCAAGACGTTCTCGACGACCGCTCGGTGATCGACGAAGGTGCTGTCGAAGTCCGGGAGATCCACGAACACGGTCCGGTCGAGCGCCGCCACCTCGACCGTGTCGTCAATCCCGAGTGATGCCACGAACGACGCCACATCCCCTTCGACATCGGTCGGGATTGCAGCCAACGAGCGCGACGTCGTAGGACGCTCGATGCCGACAGTTGCGATCTGTCTTCGGCACAACGCATTGAGCAACGACGATTTCCCTGAACCGGTCCCCCCCGCCAGCGCAACGACGAGGACCTCACCGAGGAAACCCGACCGCTGTCGCACCCTTCGGCGAAGGTCAGCGAGGCCGTCCCAGTCGTCCTGGGCGAGGACGCCCTCGGATCGGGCGAGGCACACATCGATGAGGTCACCAAGTTTGTGCAGGTCAGCCATCGGCCACGGCTTCCCCACCCACGGCGTTTGCCGCTGCCAGGAGCGCCCCGGGCCGGTACGCACCGGCTCCATCGACAAGGTCCGTCCACCGCGCCATGCGCGCCGCAGTCGCGCCGGTCAGTAACTCCACCAACTCCGTCCGAGCTGTGTCGATCTGCCTCGCCAGTTTCCTACGGGCGAGACGGCCGAAACGCCCGGGCGTCACGATCTGGGGATCGACGGCCACCGCCCACGCATGGCGTTCGACCAGAGCGATGGTCGATTTCTTGCGCAAGCGCGGCGATGCGGCCTCGACGCACGCTGAGACCGTGCGTGACCGCCACGTCTCGAGGTCTTGGACGATCGGTTCTGCGTCAACGGGGCCAAGAAACCGTCGGATTCGCAACGCCACGTCGTTGTCGGCTGCGCGCTCGATCGAGCGGTCGACGTCGTCGACCATCCCGAGCACAAGCCTCACCAGTTCCGTGCGACATTCCTCCCACGTCCCGATCCGGATGCCTCCGAGGTCTGGGGTGGGAGCGTCAATCGTCGCGATCGTGTGTTCCACCGTGGCAAGTTGCCGGACGCTCGCTGTGATGCCTGTGGCGATGCGCCGCCCGGATCCAGCAACAGCAGTCGCCAGGACACGCCGTCGTTCATCGGTGCCGTCGTCCTTGTCGAGCATTGCAAGTGGCGAAACCTCGAATCGTATCTCGGAACCCTCCGTGAACACGTCGGACGGCGCCACGTTGAGCCTTTCGTGGATTGCATCCTCGATCTGTTCCCGTTCGGCGTCGGACTCTGGCAACCGGTTCGCGATGAGCTTGACTTGTCGCGCTCCCGACGCCGCTGCCAACGCTTCGCTGGTCGTCCGGTCGCCGTACCGGGTCGGGGTCACGACGATGATGGTGAGAGCCGCCCGATCCATGATCGAAGCAATCAGATCAGCGGCCCGATCCCACGGGGGTGTGTCGACCACCACGATGCCGGGGGGCAACGCATCCGTATCGACGAACTCGGTTGCTTCAGCAAGGCGAACGGTTTCGGCATTGGCGATCGCTGTGATCGCCGTCGTCGTTGGTCGGACCGGCGACACGGGAACGACGTCATCCCCGACAAGTGCATTCACCAGCGTCGATTTCCCGCTCCCAGCAGGACCCGAGACGATGACAATCGTTGGATCCGGCTCGAACTGCGCTAGCGCGTCGACGGCTGCATACGCATCCTCAAGGCCGCGTGACAACTCGTCGTCGAGCAGGATGGCAGGTACGGCGTCAAGAGCCTTTCGCAATTCCGCAAGCTTGTTCGTCACATCGTTCATTTCAGCAGAACCGGGGACGCCGGGTCTCGGTGATCAACTGATTCCGTTGAAGAGATCATCATCCCCGTCGGTCGTCGGCACCCTGGCGGCCATGATCTCGAAATCCTCCCACGGGTACATCTGTTCCACGAGATCGGTGGGAACCTGGAACCAAGCGCTGTCCGGATCGATCTGTGTCCGATGCGCCCGGAGTGCCTCTCTGCCCTGATCGATGAACCCGGTCACGTCGATCTTCGTCCGGTGTGCCCCCGACGGGACATCGGGCCATTCGGACAGTCGCTCGATCCACCGCTCGTACGGTGAAGTCCCCGTCCGCTTCCGCATCTCGGCATCGAGAATCGTCACCTTTTCCTTGGTGAAGATCTGTGGTGAGTACATCTTCTTGATCTCCCACGGATCCCCCGCATCCGGGAACAGGGATCCATCAGCGGCGGCCTCGAACAGTCGCATCGACATGTCGTGGACCCTGAGATGGTCAGGATGCGGGTAGAACTCGTGCGCGTCGTATCCGAGAACAACCTCGGGTCGGTGCTTGCGGACGATCCGTACGAGGCGCTCGAGCACGTCTTCCACGGGCTGATTGCAGAATGCCAAAGGGTTCGCATTGTCAGGGCTGTCCGGCATGCCCGAGTCGCGATATCCCAACAAGATGACCTCGTCGTACCCCTGGATCTTTGCCGCCTCAGCGAGTTCGGCCTCGCGCACTGCCTTGAGATTGGCGGCGATTTCGGGACGATCCATGGCCGGATTCAGTATGTCGCCGGCCTCACCGCCGGTTGCCGTCACAAGAACGCATCGAACCCCGAGCGAGGCGTACTTGGATACGGTTGCCGCACCCTTGGACGACTCGTCATCGGGATGGGCGTGGAGTGCAAGGAGCGTGTGCGTCATGGAGGCGAGTATCGCGCATCGGGTGTTCTTCTGACACTCCGCACGCCCACCGGTGAACAACCGCCGAGCCAGCACGTCGACGCGAAAGGCCCTCGTATCTGGAGTCGGTACATATACTCACCGCTCGCCCAGAATCCCCGTTATCGGAGTACCGATGACC